>NZ_JBJIAI010000011.1:0-232567 GCF_045311035.1 Mycobacterium sp. SMC-13 | reverse complement strand
GCCAACGCCTTGTGGTGTCCGATGGTGGTGGCTTTGACGACCTTCTCACCGAGCTTGCGGCCGACCTCGTCGACCGCAACAAAGGTGTGGGTGCGCTTGTGGACATCGGTTCCAACGACGACCATGAACGGTGCCTTCTTTCATCAGAGGTGGATGAGGCGAAGGTCGGGCCGGCCGGCAGGACACATCTCAGTGGGGGCGGTGCCACGCTCCTATCAAGTCACGCCGGTCGGTCCTTCCCGCCTGGTATCGGCACAACGGCCGAATGCCAGCCCGCAGGCGGCAGTGTTTGCAAGAGCCAAATACCAGGTGAGAAGTAACCCAACCACCGCAACAGCGGCAACTCGAGAATGACACTGAGTGTCTGTACGGCGACACGCCGCTATTCGCGTGCGGGATGCGCACCCTCGCCACCGGCGAGCGGCCCCAAAAAGCTCGCGATGGCGAGTTACGCGCGGGGGTGGGCCTGGTCGTGGACGGCGCGCAGCCGGGCGACGGTGACGTGCGTGTAGAGCTGCGTCGTCGCGAGCGACGAATGGCCCAGTAGCTCCTGCACCACGCGCAGGTCGGCGCCGCCTTCCAGCAGGTGGGTGGCCGCGCTGTGGCGCAGGCCGTGCGGCCCGATGTCGGGCGCACCGTCCACCGCCGAGATCGTCTGGTGCACGACGGTTCGCGCCTGGCGGGGGTCGAGGCGTCGTCCCCGTGCCCCGAGCAGCAGCGCCGGGCCGGACGTCGCGACCGCCAGCGCCGGGCGGCCGTCGGACAGCCAGGCCCGCAGCGCGTTGAAGGCCGGCTCGCCGAAGGGCACGGTGCGCTCCTTGTCGCCTTTTCCGAGCACGCGCAGCAACCGTCGGCTCTGGTCGACATCATCGATGTCCAGGCCGCACAGCTCGCTGACGCGGATGCCGGTGGCGTACAGCATCTCGACGATCAGCCGGTCCCGCAGCGCCACCGGATCACCTTGTTCGGCACCGGAATTCGCCGCCGACATGGCATCGACGGCCTGGTCCTGCCGCAGCACTGCGGGCAGCGACCGATGCGCCTTGGGGGTCTGCAGCCGGACGGCCGGGTCGGTCTCGAGCAGCCCGCGCCGCACCGCCCACGCGGTGAAGGTCTTGACCGCAGAGGTCCGGCGGGACAGCGTGGTCCGGGCGGCGCCCCTCGCGGCCTGTTCGGCGAGCCACGACCGCAGCGTCATCAGGTCCAGGTCCCCGAGGGTCGCGTCGTCGCCGAGGAATTCCCCCAACGACCGCAGGTCACCGAGATAGGCGCGCCGCGTGTGCTCGGAACGCCCGCATTCGAGTTCGAGGTACTGATCGAACTCGTCGAGAACCGCCTGGTGCACTCCCCTACGTTGGCAGAACGCTCGGCCGATCGCCCGTCACGCCACCCGTCGGTGGCCGAGCTGTGACCTCAGGCGTCGACGCGCCTGCCCGCACGTTCGGCGAACGCATCGAGCGCAGCAAGAACCTCCGGGGATCGCCATACGCGATTGCGGCGCCCAGCGGTGGTCTCGATGATCACGCCTGCCTCAACCAATGGCGTCAGTACACGCTGGGCGTGTGCAGTCTGGGCCACAATGCCTTTGTCCACGAGCAGTGCGGCATTGATCACGGGGCGGCTGGTCAGTAGGTCGGCCACCTTCCACGCTCCTGAATCCGCACGCGCGGTGATCCTGTCGTTCCAGCTGGCGCGGATGGTGCGCAGGTCTGTGACCAGCTGCCGACCGTTGACCGTCGCACGCAGGCTTGCCTCGGCGAATCGCTCCACGATGGGCGCGGCGTCACCCTCCCGGTACGCCGTAAGTGCCCCGATGTATCCGTCCGTATCGGCCAGCAACCCCGCCGACACCGGCACAGTGATCTGACGAGTCAGTGCCTTATTGCGCAGCATTGCCTGGACCAGCGCACGCCCGGTGCGACCGTTGCCGTCGGTAAACGGGTGCAGCGTCTCGAATTGAGCGTGGGCTACCGCGATCAGCGGCAGTACTGCGGTGTCGGTGCGCTTCGTGAACGCGATGAGGTCGTCGATCGCAGCGGGAATGAGTTCGTGACGTGGGCCTACGAATGTCGCACCGATAGGTGTCGATCCACGACCGATCCACACCGGCTCGGTACGCCATTGCCCCGGGGTGTGCCGTGGCTGATTGACCATGAGCGCGGCGTGCATCGCGAGGATGGCTGCGGCGTCGATGGTCCCCGAGAGATCCAACGCAGCCCGCATCGCGGCGGTGTTGGCGACGATGTCGGCGGCGTTGCGCTTGCCAGTGCCACCGACGAGCTCTTCCTCGGCGATAGCACTTGCCGACGCCCAGAGATTCTCGATCTGGGAGCTGGCAGCAGATTCCGACCGCAGCAGGACCGCAGCGAACGGTGCGATCTCGCCGGCTAGTTCGGCGTCGAACCGGGCGATCTCGCGGCTCGCTGCTTCAGCCTCGGCCAAGACCGCGTCGGGCAACACCAGGTCCAGCTCGGCGATGCTTGCCGGCACTGCTGGATGGTAGGTGCCGTACTTGGTTGGCATACCTGCGTAATGAACCTGCGGCTCCCAGCGCACATCCTCATAAGTAACAGCGCTAAGTGGATGCACCCTGCGATCTTACATCCATTTATCAGTTAAGTGGATGTAAGATCGGGTGTTGCATCCACTTGTTCGCTCAGACGTCGACGCGCCGCAAGGCATCCGGCGTCAGTTCGGCCAGTGAGCGGTAGCCGTCGATGGCCATGGTCAGGTCGGTCTCGGCCAGCAGGGACCGCACCACGTGAACGACGCCGGCGGTGCCGGCCAGTGCCATGCCGTACGCGTACGGCCGGCCGATGCCGACCGCCGTCGCCCCCAGCGCCAGCGCCTTGACGACGTCGGCACCGGTCCGGACGCCGGAGTCGAACAGGACTGGCAGGCCGTCGGCCGCCGCGACGACGCCGGGCAGGCAGTCGATGGCCGGAATTCCGCCGTTGGCCTGCCGGCCGCCGTGGTTGGAGCAGTAGATGCCGTCGAGGCCGGCGTCGCGGACGCGCCGCGCGTCGTCAGGGTGACAGATGCCCTTGACCAGCAGCGGCAACTTCGTCAGCGACCGCAGCCAGGGCAGATCGTCCCAGGTCAGCGGGTTGCCGAAGTCCTGCACCCACTGCATCACCACGCCCTGTGGGTTCTGCTCGGGCGGCGCGGGCAACTTGGCACGGAAGACCGGGTCGCTGGTGTAGTTGGACAGGCAGTGGCCGCGCAGCTGCGGGAAGTTGGCGGTCGACAGGTCGCGGGGGCGCCAGCCGGGTACCCAGGTGTCGAGGGTGACGACGATGCCCTGGTACCCCGCCGCTTCGGCACGGCTGACGAGGCTCGCCGCCAGGTCGCGGTCTTTCGGGGTGTACAGCTGGAAAAAGCCTGGGGTATCACCGAATTCGGCGGCGACGTCCTCCAGCGGATCGCTGGTGAGCGTCGAGACCATCATCGGCACCCCGGTCTGGGCCGCGGCCCGCGCGGCATGCAGGTCGCCGTGGCCGTCGCGGGCACAGATGCCCATGACGCCGATGGGCGCGAGGAACAACGGCGATGGCAGCTTCAGCCCGAACAGGTCGATCGTCAGGTCCCGCTCGGTGGCCCCGACCAGCATCCGCGGCATGAGGCCCCAACGCTCGAAGGCGCTGACGTTGACGCGTTGCGTCCGCTCGTCACCGGCGCCGCCGGCGACGTACGACCAGATCGACGGCGGCATCGCGGCCTGGGCGCGCTCCTCGAGTTCCGCGAACGAGATCGGCAGCGTCGGGACGACACCGCCGAGCCCCTGCAGGTAAATCTCGAGTTGGTAGTCACCGAACGCCATCAGGCCCGCCCTTCCGTCGCAAACTTCGGCTGAGGATCGCACATTAGCGTCGGCCTGCGCGTCGGCTTTCCGGCCTATGCCTCGGCTTCCGCCTTCGCCAGCTCCGCCTTCCACTGCCGGAAGGTCTCTTCGGTACGGCCGCGGCGCCAGTAGCCGGAGATGGACGCCCATTCGGCGCCGACGCCGCGCTCCTTGCGCAGGTAGGGCCGCAGGTTGTGCATGACGGTCTGCGCCTCGCCGTGCACGAACACCTGGACCTGGCCGGGCAGCCAGTCGGCCGCCCGGACCGCCGCGATGAGCGGTGCGTTGTCGCCGGCCTGGTCATCGGGCACGAGGTCGGCGCGGCCGCCGCGGTGGATCCACTGGATCTTCACGCCGGCCGGCGCGGTCAACTCGAGTTCGTCGTCCGGTCCGTCGACTTCGATGAAGGCGTGGCCGATCGCGTTGGGCGGCAACGCTTCCAGTGCGGTGCTCAGCGCCGGCAGCCCGGCTTCGTCGCCGGCCAGCAGGTGCCAGTCGGCGGCCGGGTTGGGCGCGTATGCCCCGTTGGGTCCCATGAGATACGCCGGATCGCCGGGCGCCAACGACGCCGCCCACGGCCCGGCCACGCCGGTGTCGCCGTGTACGACGAAGTCGACGGTGAGTTCGCGCTGCTCGACGTCGACGCTGCGCACGGTGTAGGTCCGCACCGTCGGGCGCTGGTCGGCCGGCAGCTCCTCGAAGCTGTCCAGCGTCAGCGGCTGCGCGAGACCGGCGACCTGGACGCCCGTGGGCACGATGACGAACTTGACGTAGGAATCTGTGAATTCCTTGGGAGTGAAGGTGTCGAACCCGTTGCCGCCGAACACAACACGAATCATGTGCGGGGTCAGGCGCTGGGTGCGGAGTACTTCGAACGTATGAATCGGACGGCCTGCCACGCCTCGACTATACGAGCGGCGCGGCCGCCGTGGTGGGCTACCGAGCCAGCACCGCCGCCGTGTACTTGGGCTTCCAGTCCGACGTCAGCAACGCACCGAAGTTGGATTCGAGGTCGTCACGCTTGGCAGTGTCGGTGTCACGCACCGCGAAGATGAAGGCCGGGCCGCTCCAACCCGTCCCCGCCACGCCCGACAGCACTTGCAGAATCTGGCGCGCCTGCTCGTCCTGGCTGACGCCCCGGGCCTGCGGCGCGCACGTCGAGGCGCCCAGTTCTGTCATCCAGACCTTCTTGTCGCCGTCGCCGTTGACGGTCATCAGGTCGTGCACGCGCACCAGGTCCGACCACCCGTTGTCGCCGTCTTCGGCGATGCCGCCCGGGAACACATACGGGTGCATCGCGGTGGCGTCGAAGAACTTCCGCGCGCCATTGGCGTACATGTCGGCGAGGAATTTGGTCGGTGCGTCTGGGCCGGTGGCGCGGCTGAGCCCGGCGGCGATGACCGTGGCGCCGGGCTGAATGGCCTTGATCGCCGGATAGGCCGCCTTGAGCAGCTCGGTGTAGACGGCGGCGCGGTTGTCGGTGAATCCGAAGAACAGCGGCAGATTCGGCTCGTTCCAGATCTCCCAATCGGCGACGCGGTCGCCGTAGCGCTGCACGACGGCGGTGACGAAGGCGGCGTAGTCCGCCGGATTCACCGGTGGCGCACTGAAATACGAGCCCGGCGCCCGAGCCCACGCGGGGCTGTACGCGATCAGGCCGAGCACCTTCAGGCCACGCTTCTTGGAGCCGTTCACCCAGTGGTCGACGTAGTGCCAATTGTATTGACCCTTAACGGGTTCCACGATGTGCCAGTCGATGAGCACCCGCATCCACTGCGCCCGGGTTCGGGCGACGGCATCGAGTTCGCGGTCGGCGTCGGCGTCGCTCATCCAGGACTGGGGCGCGCCGACGCTGAATCCGTAACCGGCGTCGGGCACCGCGGGCATCGCGACGGGCGAGGGACGCACCCACACGCATTCGCCCGCCACGAGTGCGACGACCAATCCGATGACGGCAGCGAGCCACCGAAAACAGCGGCGAGCGCGAACCATGCCAGCGGGCATTCAGGCGGACGGCTGCAGTGCGGGCAGCGGCTCGGTCGCGATGCGGTGCGCCTCTTGGGTGTCGATCCCCAAGGCGCGCAACACAAGTTCCGCAGTGGCCGAGCCTGCCTCACGCCAGGTCTGATGACCTTCCAGAACCATCCACATGGCGCTGACCGTGGCGCCCATGACCATCGAGGCCACGCTGTCGACTCCGATCTCACCCAGCTGGTAGCGGCCGGCCGCCACGCCGGCGTCGACGTCACTGCTCGGCGGGCCGGCCATCCAGGTGCGCAGCGTCTCTTCGCTGAGGCCGAACTTGACGGCGAACCGTCCCAGCATGGGGTTCTCGTGCCCATAGCGCACCCACATCCGAATGCCCGTGGCCAGCCTCGTCGCGGCATCATCGGTCGCCGCCGCCAGGAACGAAGCCGAAACGCGCCGATGCAGGTCCGCGGTGACCTCACTGACGACGCGATCGAACAGATCGTCCATCGAGCCGACGTTCCGGTACAGGGTGCCGCGGGCCACGTTCGCCTCTTGCGCCAGCTCACTGATGGTGACCTGCGTGGTGCCCTTCTCGACGAAGAGCCGCACTGCCGCCGTCACGATCCGGTCGTCAGTTGTGGTCATGGCGCGGCTCCTTCAAGTTCTCCTGCACCGTCTGCATCACCTGTCCAATCCATAACGATAGCAACAGCGATTGCACACATCATCGATCTTCTGAACAACTTTGTTCAAAATACACCCTTGACTTGTGTTGAACACTTCTGTTCAATTCGATACATAGTTGTTGCCACTCGAAGGGATCAACGATGATCGAACCCTCCCCGACTGACCGGGTCCCGGTACTGATCGCCGGCGGCGGGCCGGTCGGCCTCACCTTGGCGCTGACCTTGGCCCGTCAGGGCGTGCCGGCACTACTCGTCGAACGCAATCCGTCGACGACGACGCACCCCAAGATGGACATCACCAATGGCCGCAGCATGGAGCTGTACCGGCAACTCGGCATCGCCGACGAACTACGCAAAGTGGCTGTCCCCGAGGACAATCCGTTCGACGTCGCGTGGGTCACCAAGCTCAGTGGGTGGGAGTTGGCGCGATTCCGCTACCCCGGGGTGGCCGCGCGCCGCGACGCCATCCGGGCCTGCACCGACGGGACCATGGCATTGGAGCCCCCGATGCGGGTCTCCCAGGCGATTCTCGAACCGGCGCTGAAGGAGATCCTGGAGACGCGCACCGGCGTCGACGTCCGGTATGGGTGGGCATTGCAGTCGTTCCGCCAGGACGCCGGCGGCGTCGACGCCGTCATCAACTGCAGCGCCACCGGCGAGACCCGGACCGTACGCGCGGACTATCTGGCCGGTTGCGACGGCGCCGGCAGCATCGTGCGACGCGAACTGGGAATCGCGTTGCACGACATCGATATCCGCCGTATGGCCGCCCGCGAAATCGGGCTGCGCAAAATGGTCGCGGGCACGGTGCGGGCATTCATGGACCAGCGACAGACCCCGATGGACGGCCGCGTGTACATGGTGCATTTCACTTCCCCGGCCCGCGAGATCTTGGAGCGGTTCGGCACCACCTGGCACACCCAGTCCCCCGAAGGCTGGACCCTGATCTCGCAGAACGACCGTGACACCTGGACGTTGCACACGCTGATCGGCGTGGGAGTGAAGACCGAGGCGATCGATCCGAAGCAGTTCCTGTTCGCCCGCCTGGGAGTCGAATTCGACTGCGACATCATCGTTGCCAACGAGTGGCGGCCCCGGCTGTCGCTGGCCGACTCGTACGGGCACGGCCGAGTCTGGCTGGCCGGCGACTCCGCCCACCAGGTGGTGCCCAACGGTGGCTACGGCATGAACACCGGTGTCGGCGACGGGGTCGGGCTGGGCTGGGCGCTGGCCGCCGTTGTCAACGGCTGGGGCGGTCCGCGCCTGCTCAGTGCGTACGCGGCCGAACGCCGCGGCGTCGGGATCGCCAATCGGGATGCCTCAGCACGCCACACCATGGTGCGCCTGGCCATCCAAATGGCAAACCGCGCATCGCTTTCCGGGCAGAACTGGTCAGGTGAACGCGACCGCGCACGCCTGGGACGCGAGATTCTGGATCTCGGCAACCTCGAAAACGAGGCCGACGGAATCGAGTACGGATACCGCTATGACACCTCACCGGTCGTCTGTACGGAACCGAGCTGCCCGCCGGCCGGCCCCTCGCATCGGTACATCCCGAGCACCGTGCCGGGTGCCCGCCCGCCGAGTGTCTTCCTGCCCGATGGCACAGCGTTGTTCGATCTGTTCGGCCCCGGATTCACCCTGCTGCGTTTCACCGATATCGATATCACCGACTTGATGGCGGCGGCCGACGACCGCGGTGTCCCACTGACCGTCGTCGACGTCCGCGACGCACACACCCGCAAGCTCTACGAGCGCGACCTGGTGCTCATCCGTCCCGATCAGCACGTCGCATGGCGCGGAGACCACGGCCCCGCCGACGCGCTGGCCGTGATCGACAAGGTCCGGGGTGCGGTCGGCGCCGCGGTCACAGCGTCACGAAAGGAGTACGCACGATGAGCAGCAACACCATTGGCGCCCACAACGGCCTGCACAGCGCGCAGGGGGCACTGGCCGGCGAGCACCCGGGGCGCTCCCGCAACCCACTGATCAAGGTGACGGACGTCGCCTGGCTGGAATTCGACAAACCCGACCTGGCGCGCGCCGAGGCCTTTGCCCATGCGTTCGGCTTCGGCACCGCGCTGCGCACCGATACCGAATTGCATTTGCGCGGCAGCGATCCCGACGCCCCGTGTGTCCTCATCCGGCGTGGCGCGCAGACGCGTTTCCGCGGCATGGCGTTCGCCGCCGGCGACGACACAGACCTGGTCCGACTGGCCGACAAGACCGGCGCCCGGGTGACCGCGCTACCGGAGGCGATCGGCGGGCTGGGTGTGCACTTGACCGACCCCAGCGGTATTCCGGTGCACGTGGTGTCCGGTACGCATCCGCTGAGCCCGCTGCCGGCCCAGGCACCGCACACCTTCAACCTCGGCCACGATGTCGTCCGGATCAACGCCACTCAACGGCCGCCGCGGGTGCCGACGACGGTGCAACGCCTCGGCCACGTCGTCGTCCAGTCCACCAAATACCGTGCCGCGCTGGACTGGTACCTCGATACGCTCGGCTTGATCGTCAGCGACTTCCTGTACTTCCCGGGCCAGCGCGAACGCGGCCCCACCATGAGCTTCATCCGGTGTGACCGCGGCTCGATCCCGACCGACCACCACACCCTCGCCTTGGCGCTGGGGCCCGCGAACCGCTACGTCCACTCGGCCTATCAGGTCAGTGACCTCGACGCCCTCGCCGCCGGTGGTGAATACCTCAAAGACCATGGCTACCAACGCTCCTGGGGCATCGGCCGGCACATCCAGGGCAGCCAGATCTTCGACTACTGGCGTGACCCGGACGGGTTCATGGTCGAGCACTTCACCGACGGCGACATGTTCGACAGCACGCTCGAACCCGGATGGGCCGAGTTCACCGCCTCCGGCCTGGCGCAATGGGGACCGCCGGCCACCGCCGACTTCCTCGGCACCAGTCCGCGGCACGCGCGCGGCGAGGTACGAGAACTGCTCACCGCCCTGCGCAGCAACAACGAATTCGACGTCAACCGCCTCATCGGCCTACTGAAAGCAGCCAAGTCATGACCATCTCCGTTCTGCGCACCGCCGACGCCTGGTGGGTGCACACCGCCACCGGTGCCGCCAAGATCGCCACCGATGCGACCACCACGGGCGCCCTGCTCGCCGACCGCGCCGCCATCGAAGCCGCTGCCGCCGACACCGCCACGGTGCCGGTCGACAGCCTCGAACTCGTGTCTCCCGTGACCGCACCCTGCCGGGTGGTCGCCCAGATGACGAACTTCGCCTCGCACGTCAAAGACGCCGGGATGGAACCGGCCTCGATCCCGTTGACCTTCTTCCGTAAATCGTCGGCGTCGATCACGGGCCCATCGGACGCGATCGTCAAACCCAGCCACGTGCAGTTCCTGGACTACGAAGTGGAGATCGGTCTGGTCATCGGCACCGACATCCCGGTGGGCAGCACCATCACCGAGGCCAACCTCGCCGACTACGTAGCCGGACTGGTGGTCACCAATGACGTCTCCGCGCGCGACATCCAGCTGCCCCAGACACAGTTCTACGAGGCCAAGTCCTACCCCACCTTTACGCCCGTCGGCCCGGCCCTGGTGCTGTTGACCGCCGCCGAGCTCAAGCGCTTCGGCGAGCTGCGACTACAGCTGCGCGTGAACGGCCAACTGCGGCAAGACATGCGCGTTGCCGGCGACATGATCTACCCGCCGCTGCAGGCCCTGCAATCGCTGACCCGCTTTCAAGACCTCAGTGCCGGCGACCTGATTCTGACCGGCACACCCGTGGGCACCGCGCTGAGTGCGCCGCACAAGGCTGTCGCGTTCATCGGGTCGCTGCTGCCGCCCGCCGTGAAATGGAAGGCCTTCTTCAAGAGCCAGGCGCGCAACCCGAAATACCTGCACGACGGTGACGTCGTCGAGACGACCATCGCCACCGATGACGGCGCCATCGACCTCGGTGCCCAGCGCAACATCGTGAAGTACGCATGAGCGCGAACCTGTTGTGGCCCAGGTACTCCAGCCCGAGCGACCTGGCCGACATCGAAGCCGTCCCACTTTCCGAGCGGGGCTTGCCGGCCTCCACCTACGCGCTGCTGGCGCGCGCGGCACAGATGTGGCCGGACCGGATCGCCGTCAGCGTCGTGCCCGACGGCGAACGTTGGGAGAAGCCCGTTGAGCGCACCTTCAGCCAACTGCTGCACGACGTGCACCAGAGCGCAAACCTACTGCGCGACTTGGGTGTTCAGCGCCATGATGCCGTCGCGCTCATCGCACCGAACTGCGATGACCTGATCACCGCGACGCTGGCGGCTCAGCTCGCCGGCATCGCGGCGCCCATCAACGGCGGGCTCTCCCCGGAGCACGTCAGTGAACTGGTGCGGCGATCCGGCGCCCGAGTCCTCATCACGGCGGACGCTGAGCTCGACGCCTCGGCATGGGCGGTGGCAGAGCGTCTCGTCAGTGCCGGCTTGATCGACACCATCCTGCTGATCGGGCCGACCGGCGCGACGGCGATCGACGTCCCCACGGTGGCGGGAGCCAAGGTCGACTACCTGGCGCGACTGTCCACGGCACACGACGGCACCCGATTCCACGGCGCCGCACCGGAATCCACCGATCTGGCCGCGTTGTTCCACACCGGCGGAACCACCGGCGCGCCGAAACTGGCCGCCCACACGCACGCCAACGAGGTGGCCGATGCATGGATGATCGCCGCCAACACGGTGCTCGATGAAACCTCGGTGTTGTTCGCCGCGCTGCCACTGTTCCACGTCAACGCCCTCGTGGTGACGCTACTGGCGCCGCTGCTGCGCGGACAGCAGGTGCTGTGGGCCGGCCCGCTCGGCTACCGGGATATGTCGCTCTACGGCAACTTCTGGAAAATCATTGAGCGCTACGGGATCTCCACCATGAGCGCGGTACCGACGGTGTACGCCGTGCTCAGCCTGCTCCCCGTCGATGCCAACATCTCCAGTCTGCGGATGGCGATTGTCGGTGCCTCCGCGCTGCCGCCTGCGGTGCGCAGCGATTTCGAGTCGCACACCGGTGTCCCCCTGCTGGAAGGTTACGGCCTGACCGAGGCCACCTGCGCCAGCGCGCGCAGCTTCCCCGACCATCCCCGGCCCGGCTCGGCCGGTCAGCGGCTCCCCTACCAACAACTCAAGACCGTCGACATCGACGACAACGGCGACTGGCACGAACTGTCGGCCGGCCAGATCGGCACCCTCGTGGTCGGTGGCCCCACCGTGTTCCCGGGCTACGTCACCGACCGCAGCTCTGACGGTTTCGTCCTCGACGGCAACGGCAAGCTCGTCGACGGTTGGCTCGACACCGGCGACCTCGCATGGGTCGACGACGACGGCTTCGTCCATCTCTGCGGGCGCGCGAAGGACCTGATCATCCGCGGCGGGCACAACATCGACCCGGCAATGATCGAAGACGCACTGCTGGCGCATCCCGACGTCACCGGCGCGGCCGCGGTCGGCCGGCCCGACGTGCACGCCGGTGAGGTACCGGTCGCGTATGTCACATTGCGGCCCGACGCTGCCACAACTCCGGATTTGTTGCGGCAGTGGGCCGTTGAGCACGTCGCCGAGAGCGCGGCCGCTCCGAAATCGGTAATCGCGATCGACGCCATCCCCGTCACCGCCGTCGGTAAGCCGTACAAGCTGCCGCTGCGGGCCGACGCCGCCCGAAGCGCGGTCCGTGACGCCGTCGCAGATGTCGACGGCGTGCGCGGCGTGACCGCGGATACCGAAGACGCAGCAACGGTTGTCACGGTGCGCGTGGCCCCCGGCACGGACCGTGCCCCGGTCGAGGCAATCCTGGGCCGTTACGCCCTCACGTGGCGGCTGGTGGATGCGGAGTGAGCACCGTGACGCCAACCCGCACCACGTCGCTGCTTGCTCCACTCATGTTGCGTAGCGATCTCTCGCGTGACGCAGCCACCACATACTGGGCAAAGACGCACGCCGACAAGGTCATACGTTTGCCACATCTCCTCGAATACAACCAACGGCTGTTCTCGTCCACCGACCACGGGTTCTGGCCGGCCACCGCCGGCATAGGTACCTCGATACCGCGCACATGGCACCTCGACGGCTGCGCCGAGATCCGATTCACCAGCGCCGCGGCCATGCTGCGCACCGGCCTGCACTCGCGCGAGGTGTTCCTCGATGAGCAGAACGTCTTCACCCGGGTGTTGGCCCACCACACAGGGCCGCGCGGCGGACGCTGGTTCACCGACGGGTACGACAACTCCGCCCAGCAGCACGTCGCACTGTTGTTGCGCCGCCGAATGGGTGTCGCCGCCAGGATGTTTCGTTCCTTTGTGCATCAGCAGCTGAGCCCGGCGCTGATGGCAGCAGGCGCAAGGGATCTACGGTCCTACGCCTTCCTGCCGTATACCCCGCTTCTCGGCGGATCGCCCGGCGTCGCCCACGACAACCCGCCCCAACACCGGTACCACGCAGCGGTGTTTTTCGGCGTGGACGATCGCGCCGCGCTCGACGAGCTTCTCACACACGACAATTTGGCCGAGGTGCTCGACACGCAGCACACCGTGCTGACCGCAGTGCACGGCTATGCGGTGGAGCGCACCGTCCCGGTGATCGGCCGTTCTCGAACCACATCTTTCAACCTCATCGAAGGGACGACCCCATGAGCTTGCCCACCCCGAACCCGTCGTCGACTGCCGTCGTCACCGGCGCGTCATCCGGCATCGGCGCCGACATCGCACGCGAACTCGCCGCCCGCGGCCACAACGTCACCTTGGTGGCCCGCCGCGAAGACCGGCTGCATGCACTTGCTGCGGAGCTCTCCTCAGAAGTCAATGTCGAAGTGATCGGGTGCGATGTCACCGATCCGACGCAGCGGGCCGCACTGTTCAGCACCATCGCAACGCGCGGTCTGCAGGTCGACATCCTGGTCAACAATGCGGGCATCGGAACCATTGGCGCAGTTGTCGACTCGTCCGTGGATGCGGAAATCAACCAGGTCCGCGTCAATGTCGAGGCTGTCATCGACCTGACGACCCGCGCCGTACAGCAGATGGTTCCCCGCCGCCGCGGCGCCATCCTCAACGTCGGGTCAAGCGCCGGGTTCATGCCGACACCCACACAGGCCGGCTACGCCGCCACCAAGGCATTTACCCATGTGTACGGCGAAGGACTGCGCGGAGAGCTCGCGGGCACCGGCGTCACTGTCGCCACGTTGTGCCCAGGGCCTGTGGCGACCGAATTCCTCTCTGCCGCAGGCGCTGACGACGATGTATTCCGGTTGCCCAAAATGATGTACATGTCCTCCCGCGACGTTGCACGAGCCGGCATCGAGGCCATCGATCGCGACTGCGGGACGGTGATCCCGGGGTGGCCAACCCGGGTTGTCACCCGTATCGCGCGCCTTGTTCCCAACCGCCTCCTCGTGCGTGTTCTTGCCTCGGGCAGGCGCTCGCTGCTGACGAGCAGTTGATCCCATGACCGACCCCTCCTCGACGGCATCCGCACTCAAATCCGCAATGCGGGTGGCTGTACCGAACTATCTGCGGTGGTACCACCGTCACGAAATCCACATCGACGCCGAGATTCCCGAGCCTGCATTGCTTGTCGCCAATCACGGCTTCGGCGGCCTGGTGGACCTCAACGTGCTGGCGATGATCGCCGTCCGCGAGAAAGCGGCACTCAAACGGCCGACCACCGCGCTCGTTCACCAGGTGGCGTGGACGGTCGGCGCCGGCCGCATCGCCGAGTTTCTCGACGGCCGGCCCGCAAGCCAGGAATCGGCAGACGCCGCCTTCGCCGCCGGGCACAACGTGCTGGTGTTCCCCGGCGGCGACGTCGATGCCGGGAAGTCCTGGCGGGACCGCAATCTGGTGCATTTCGATGAGCGCTGCGGGTTCGCCCGCCTGGCCATGACTCATGACGTCCCGGTGGTCCCGGTCGTGACGGCCGGCGCCGGTGACTCGTTGTTCGTCGTGTCCGACGGCAGAGGCCTCGCCCGACGATTGGGCCTGCACCGGCGTCTGCGCATGAAGACATTGCCCATCAGCGTCACCATTCCGTGGGGACTCAATATCGGCGTCGCCGGCATGCTCCCCTACGTCGCATTGCCGACCAAGTTGGTGACCGCGGTCCTGCCCCCGATGACCGCGAATCCCGGGGAAACCGCCGAGGACTTCGCGTCCCGAATCGAGGCCGCCATGCAGACGCGCCTCGACGCTCTCGTCGCCAACCGCATGCCGATCATCGGCTGATTCCGAGTCGAGGACCGAAATGCCTGACCCTGTAACGCAATCCGTGCCCGTTGTCGTCGTCGGAGCGGGACCGACCGGTGTCACTGCCGCGACGTTGCTCGCCGACCACGGCGTGCCGACGCTGGTTCTGGACCGCTGGGAATCGGTCTATCCCCAGCCCCGCGCGGTGCACCTCGATGACGAGATTCATCGCATCCTTGCCCGCCTCGGCGTGGCCGAAGAGTTCGCCACGATTTCCCGCCCGGCGCTCGGCTTACGGTTGCTCGACCAGAACCACCACACGCTGGCACAGTTCGACCGCGACCCCGCCCGCAGCCGGCACGGCTTCCCGCAAGCCAACATGTTCGACCAACCCGAACTGGAACAGCTGCTGCGCGCCAACCTGGCCACGCGACCAAATGTGCAGCTACGCGGCAACTCCGAGGTCACCGGCATCACCCAACACGAACCGGGCCGCGTCCGGGTGACCTACTCCGACCGCGCCACCGGGACGGAGCACGTCGTCGAAACCAGCTACGTGCTGGGCTGCGACGGAGCCAACAGCATCGTGCGAGCCTCCATCGGTGCGGCCATGGACGACCTGCGGTTCGAGCAGCGCTGGCTGGTGGCCGACGTCGTCACCGAAGCCGAACTCGAGCAGTGGGATGGCGTGCACCAGGTCTGCGATCCCGTTCGGGCTGCGACGTACATGCGGATCGGCCCCAACCGCTACCGGTGGGAGTTTCGACTACTGCCGCCGGAAACAGCCGCCGACTTCAGCACGATCGAGACCCTTCGGCCCTTGATCGCACCGTGGATCGGCGATGTCGCCGACGACGACCTCGACCTGGTGCGGGTCACCGAATACACCTTCCGCGCACAGATTGCCGACAGCTGGCGGGACCGCAATGTGTTCGTCCTCGGCGATGCGGCCCACCTCACGCCGCCCTTCATCGGGCAGGGCATGGGCGCGGGCCTGCGCGATGCGATGAACCTCGCGTGGAAACTCGCCGGAGTGATCAACGGAGAGCTACCCGAGGCTCTGCTGGCAACATACGAGCAGGAACGGAAACCCCACGCGCGCAGCATGATCGGCCTGGCGCTGGGCGTGGGGTGGGCGATGACAGCCGGTGGACATATCGGAAACCTCGTGCGACGCACCGTCGCACCCCGGCTACGGTTGATACCCGGCCTCCGCGACAAGCTCACAGACGGCACCACCCCGGCGTTACGCGCGTCGGCTCTGGTGATCACGAGCCGTGCGCCATGGCACCTCGCCGGAACCCTGTGCCCCAACCCGGTACTGGCCGATGGCCAGCGCCTGGACACGTTGTTGGGCAATGGCTTTGCACTCATCACCACGATGCGCCCGCTGGCGTTCCAGCTCGCCGCGCTCGATGAGCACGGCATCGTCGTTCATGTCGCCGAGCCCGGCGGTGAGTTGGAACGGTGGTTGCGCCGCGGCCACGCCACCGCCGCTGTCATCCGGCCTGATCGCACCGTCATGTGCGCGGGCCGCGACGTGTGGAAACTGTGTGCGGCCATACCGGGGTTCACGGCGTCCACTCGGACACACAGCGCGCAGCTGCCCTCCGCCGCCCTACGGGACCGCGCCTAATCGTCCGCAGCCACGGTCATGAGAGGAACGTCAATGCCACGCCCACCCGCCGGCCTGCCCATCTATGAACCCGACATCTACGCGGTCGACGCCATCACCAACCCCTACCCCCACTACCAGAGGATGCGTGACCTCGGTTCGGTGATATGGCTGGCGAAGCAGCGGGCATATGCGTTGCCGCGCTACACCGAGTGCAAATCGGTACTGCGCGACGACAAGACCTTTCTGTCGGGCCACGGTGTGGCGCTCAACCCGATCACCAACCGCATGTCGCGCGGCACCACGCTCAACAGCGACGGTGTCGAGCACGAACAACGCCGCAAGCGCGTCGCGCACCGCATGCTGCCACGGGCTCTGCGCGCCATCAGTGACACCGTCGACGACACGGCCCGCAGCGTCGTCGAAACAGCGCTCGGCAGGGGCGATATCGACGGTGTCAACGACCTCGCGGCCGCGCTACCGCTGGCGGTCGTACCCGACCTCATCGGTTGGCCGCGCGATCAACGCGATCACCTGATTGCCTGGGCCGGAGCAACATTCGACGTACTCGGCCCACTCAACTGGCAGGCGATCAAAGCGGTGCCCAACACCCTGCTCATGCTGCGCTTCGCTCGGCGTGTGGTTCGCGAGCGCAACGTCATCGAGGGCAGCATGGCCGACGAGCTGCTCACCGCCGCAGATGAAGGCCAACTGACGCACGACGAATGCCCGCCGTTGCTCGTCGACTACATCGCCCCGTCGATCGATACCACCATGAGCGCGATCTCCAACGCGTTGTATCTCTTCGCCAGCCACCCCGACCAGTGGCAACTGCTCAAGGACGAGCCCGGCCTCATGGCCAACGCCGTCAACGAGATCGTCCGCTACGAGCCACCGCTGCGCGCCTTCGCGCGGTGCACGGCGCAGCAGACCGAAATCGCCGGAGTGTCAATCCCTTCGGGTGCACGAGTCCTGGTGATCTATGCCTCCGCCAACCGCGACGAACGCGAATGGGAAAACCCGACGGTCTTCGACATCCGACGTGACGCCGGCCGCCACGTCGGTTTCGGGCAGGGTGCGCACGCGTGCGCCGGACAGGCCCTGGCCCGCTTGGAAACAACGGCGATGTTGCGGGCGCTGCTCGAGCGTGTGGACCGGATAGAGCTGACCGGCACACCCAAGTGGGCGATCAACAACATCATCCGCCGCCATGAACGATTGCCGCTCAAGCTGATTCCCGCATAACCGCGCGAGACAGAGGACTACCTCGACACTGGGCCGCCATCACCGCGCGACAGTCGCACAGCTATTGGTCCAGCGTGACGACACCACGGATGATAGTTGAGGTGGCACCGCCAACCCACACCGTCCCGTCGGCGTCGGCAGTGATCTCGATAGTGCCCTCGCGCCCTAGGATTGCGCCCTGCGAGACCCGATAGCTCGCGGGAGCGGAACCACTTGCCGTCAACCACTGCCCCACGCTGGCGTTCATGCTGCCGCAGACAGGGTCTTCGGCGACGCCAACTTTGGGCGCGAAAGTGCGCATCTCGAACTGATGCTCAAACCCCTCCGGATAGGCACCGATCGCTCCCACCATGGCCTGCGGAATCACACTCAGATCCGGTTTGAGATCAAGCACTTCTCGGGCCGTCGACAGGCGCACCACCGCCCAGCCCGGGCCGTTGTCGACCCACTGATGGTCGATGATGCGCTCGCGGTCGATCTTGAACGCCGCGGCGATCAGATCGACTTCGGAGTCGTCGATGGGACCGGTGCGCAACGTTGGCGGAGCGGCGAATGACAGCGTCCCTTCGCCGCGCAGCACTGCGACAAGCCCTGCCTGGCATTCCTGCACAACGCGATCCTCACGGCGAGGTGTGCCGCCGTTTTCGAGCCAGGCATGGGCAGAACCAAGCGTCGGATGGCCGGCGAATGGCAGTTCACCGCCCGGAGTGAAGATTCGGAGCCGGTAGTCCGCTTCCGGTTCCATTGCGGGCAGCACGAATGTTGTCTCAGAGAGATTCGTCCAGCGAGCCAGTTGTTGCATCTGCTCGTCGCTGAGCCCGTCGCCGTCCAAGACGACGGCGACGGGGTTTCCCTTCAGCGGATGGTATGAGAAGACGTCGACTTGGGCGAACGCACGATCGATAGCCATAGATCAGAACTCTGCCTCTATCGCGCCCGGACGGCTACTTCGGTCCTCGGGTACGAGGAGCGCGAAGTAACACAAGAACCGCCACTGGCCGCGCCACCTGTAGTGCGAGGTCGCCAGGAATCGCTGTTGGTCGATCTGGACAAGTTCGTCATGAAAGCGCCTGACATAGAACGGATTGTCCTGATTGTAGTGGTCGAGGAGCAGCACGTCGCGGTCGGCGAACAAGGACCGGCCTATTCGTGCGGTGAATCGGTAGCGCCAGGACTCGAGGCTTCCCAGGCCGATTCGGTTCAGGCCAATAACTGTGTTTCCAGGTCCGCGGTCGAAGACCTTGCCACGCCATATCCGAGCCCGCGAGGCAGCCTGGGTCAATACCAGCCCTTCGGCGACGCCGGTGAGCTGTTGTGGCACCGGACACCACCCAGAACTGTGCAGATTGCGAAGATCGGCATCGAGCAGATGGGTGAGCCGTGAGTCGGCACGCTGGTGTGCCACCTACCGGGTCCCCGCGCTCGCAGTGAATGTGGCGGCGTTCGAGTATTTGGCCGACGACCCAGAAAGGCGGTCGTAAGACCAGACAACGATCAGGATCAGCCCTTCAACCACATGGACCCAGCTCCCGAAGATGTCAACACCCAAGTGGTGGCGAACCGCATCGCCGCCGACGAGACCCCACAGCCCCCAGACAACGTAGTAGACGAAGCCCCCAGTCGCGTAGACGATCGCCCACGAGCGTCGAAGAACCGCAGCCAGGCCAATGATTCCGGTACTGAAGTGACACAACGCGTGACACAGGTTCACGGTCACCGGAACGAAGCCGAATACCGTTGTGGTACAGGAATTCATCGGTTCCGATAACATCGACGTGCACGTCAGGTAAGCCGCCGGTCCGTTGCTGGTGAACCAGAAAGCCATGACCCACACACCGAACTGAACCGGCGACGCGGTCAGTGCGATGGTGTAGGCCAGCATCCGAGCGCGAATGTCCAGAAGCATGGTTGCCTTCCTTGACGTTCCGTATCGAGTCAGCGGTCGAGTACGAAAATGGGCTTGTGTCCGGCATCGGATGAGGTGAGGACCTCTGGAATTTCGTCCCATTGGTAGACACCGCTGGTGACGAGTTCTGGATGCAGTACGCCGGCGGCGACGGCTTCGAGGGTCGGCGTCATGTTGGGCCGGGCGTGGCCCTTGCCGTTGTGGAAGTGCACGCCGCGAAGATAGAGCTGCAACAGAGGCAGCGTGACGTCGGCGAAGTAGATGCCGACGCTGTTGACATACCCCTCCGGCATGACCGATACCAGCGCTTTGCGCAGTCGGCCGGGGTCGCAGGAAGCATCAACCGCGAGGTGAAAGTTCTTCTCGCGCTTGCCGTTGATATCGGCCACCTCGGCGCCGAGCTTCTCCGCGACCGCCATGCGGGTGGGATCGTCGTCGTAATACACGGTTCGCGCCCCGGCACAGTGCACCGCGACATCGACGGAGTACAGCCCGATCGATCCGGTCCCGCCGAAGACCGCAATCTGCGGGTCGGCGATACCGGAGATGGTCGGCATGATCGTCTCCCAACCCAGCGCAAGGTTGTCGCCGATCGAGGCGAGATGAACGGGGTCGACACCAGCCGGCAGCGGGGCGAGGTTGTAGTCGGCGAAGGGCACCCGGATCAGTTCGGAGAACGTTCCGCCCCACCTACCGTTGGTGGGCAAGCCGTACTGCGCCTCGCCGTGCGCGAGACAGCGGGCGGGATGACCGAGCAAGCACTGGGCGCAAGCGCCGCAGGCAATATGCCAGGCCACCCCGACCACGTCGCCAACGGACACCCAGGTGCATTCCGGCCCGACTTCGACCACGGTGCCGACGCATTCGTGCCCGAGAGGAAAGGGTCCAAGCCCCGAGAACGGCGTCTTATCGGCGATGACATGGTGGTCGAGGTCGCACGTGGTTGCGGCCAAGGGTCGCACCAACGCGTCGGTGGGTTCTACGAGTGTGGGGGCGTCGACGTCGTCGAATCGCAGTCGTCCGGGTTCGACGAACATCAGGCTTCTCATGAGGTCTCCTAGGGTCGTTGGTAGTGAGCTACTCGAGCGCCGAGCACTTGTATTGCGTTGCTGTGCTGCGCTTTCGGCACGTGCGCCGTCACACCTGGGCGGCGCTCGACCGAGCCTTGGCTTTGAGGTCCTGGAACCGAACGACGGCACCCCCGGCGCCCCACGTGCCCTCAGGCTGCTCGTGAATCAGTACCCAGACTCGCAGTGTGTCGGCTGCCGTCAGGCCGGCTGCCGACAGGATCTGTTCGGTGACTTCCCGGATGAGGCCTTCCTTGCGACGCTGGGAGACCGCTCCTTCAGGGACCGTGATGTCGACGCGAAAGCGCGGCAGATCGTCCTCGAGCGCGACGAAACGGTCACCGGGCACCTCGTCGATGCGGCACCAGGCTTGCGCACGGAAGAACGCGGTGTCGGGTGCGCCCTCCCACTTGAGCAGGGTGGCAGCCAGTGCCTTCTGCAGTTCGCGACGGGCGCTGTCAGCGAAAACACCTGCAGGAAGGGTTAATTCGATCATGGGCATGCTATATCTCCTTGGGATGTGAAGGGTTCGGGCCAAGACGGGTCACCCGTTACAAGCCCGGTGATTGCCGCGCCGCTGCGCGCTGGTGTAGCGCAGTCTCAGCGCTGAGCTCATGGCCGTTCAGCCTGGGAAGCGGCTCCAGACTGGCGCCGAAGTCACTGCGGCGAAGCGACCACCAGTCCAGTAGGTAGTTCTGGCGTATCCGCCACGGCGACGTGGTCCCCTGCTTGGGAAAGGCCGCAACCGAGCGTTGAACGTAGCCCGAGGTAAGACCGAAGAGGTCGCGTTGTGCCATCCGCCCTCGGGGACGAGGCACGACAGCGTGGGCGCCGCGGCGCCGCATCCAATTCAGAACACGGCACACCGTCCGGGTCGACAGGTCTGCCCGCAGCGTCCACGAAGCATTGGTGTATCCGATGCAGAAAGCGAAGTTCGGGATGCCCGAGACCATGGTGCCGTTCCACACGAATTCGTCGGCGACGTCGAGGCCGTCGCCGTCGATGGTCGGCGCGATTCCGCCGAAGGTCTGCATCTGCAGGCCGGTGGCGGTGACGATGAGGTCGGCCGGCAGGACCCGCCCCGAAGTCAGCCGGACTCCTTCGGCGACGAACGCATCGATGGTGTCGGTGACGACCTCGGCATGACCGGCCTTGAGCGACTTGAAGAAGTCGGCACCGGGCGCGGCGCACAGCCGCTGGTCCCACGGTTTGTATGTCGGGGTGAAATGTTCGGCGACCACACGCTCGTCGCCCAAGATTCGCGTGGTCTGGCTCGTGAGCAGGCGGCATGCCCGCTCGGGCAGGCGCTGGCAGAACAGATAGAAGCCGATGTTGAATGCGACGTTCTTCGCACGAATCAGGCGGTGCGCGAAGTGTTCCGGCAGACGAGCGCGCAGCCAGTCGGCCTTCGCGTCGCGGCTGGGAACCGCGCTGATCCAGCTGGGGCTGCGCTGCAGCATCGTGACGTGCGTGGTCGCCGAGGCCATGGACGGTACGAGGGTCACTGCGGTGGCGCCGCTGCCGATGATGACGATCCGCTTGCCGGTGTAATCCAGGTCGGTCGGCCAGAACTGCGGGTGCACGATGCGGCCCGCGAACTTGTCCTGTCCGGGAAACGATGGGGCGTATGCGGCGGCATAGTCGTAATAGCCGGCGCACACGTATAGGAAGTCGCACGTCAGCGTGCGCTGATCCCCTGCCTGGTCGACGGTCAGCGTCCAGACTTGGTCGGCACTGGACCAATCGGCGCCCACAACCCGCGTGTTGTAGCGGATGCGCTGATCAATGCCGAACTCGGCAGCGGTCTCACGGATGTAGCGCAGAATCGACGGCCCGTCGGCAATCGCCTTGGCGTCCTTCCACGGCTTGAAGGCGTAGCCGAGGGTGAACATGTCGGAGTCCGAACGAATTCCGGGGTACCGGAAGAGGTCCCATGTGCCGCCGATGCTGTCGCGTGATTCCAGGATCAGGTAGTCGCGATCAGGGCACTCCGTCTGCAGCCGGTAGCCGGCGCCGATACCGGAAAGCCCAGCCCCGACGACGACGACACCGATGTGATCAGGCAAGGCGTCACTTGCGGCTCGCACCGTCAAACCTCCTCTATAACGATCGTTATAACTGCCGCCACGCTAAACTATAGCGATCGTCATAGCAAGGAGGGTTGTCATGGCGGAGGACAGTCGTGGGAGACAACGCATGGTCGCGGGCGCCGCGGACATGATCAGCCGTCGCGGGCTCAATGCGACGAGTGTGCGGGAACTCGCCAAGCACACCGACGCCCCACTCGGGTCCACCTATCACTACTTCCCCGGCGGGAAGTACGACTTGGCGACTGCAGCCGTCCAATGGGCCGACGACCTCACCGTGAAGGTACTCACCAAAGAATTGGCCGCAGGCCCGGAAGCGGGTCTACAAGCGTTCTTGTCCATGTGGCGAAAAGTGGTCCTCGACAGCAACTTTCACGCTGGTTGTCCCGTACTCGCAGTATCGATCGAAGACGTGGCCGACGAGGGTCATGCCGCGCCTCGCGACGCCGCTGCAGCGGCTTTCGCGCGGTGGACATCCCTTTTGGCCGACTCCTTGCGCGGCGCCGGCGCCGATTCGACCGCAGCCGAACAGATCGCGACCCTGATCGTCTCGTCCGTCGAAGGCACAGTTGCAATCTGTCGCGCCCAACGCAGCATCGTGCCCCTGGATCAGGTTGCAGCGCAGTTGGTTCAGGTCATTCGGACATCGTTGCCCTCCTCACAGTCTTGATCACCAGGCGGGCCTCTCACCCAGCTCTCCTGATCCGCCACTGCCCGTCCTGCTTCTCCACCAGCCCGCTGATCTCGAGCAGCGCCAGCGGCCCGAGGACGCGCTCGGGCGGCAGGGCCGCACCGACCGAGATCTGCTCGAGGCTGCGGAAGCCCCGCGCCGGCAGCGCCTCGTACACCTGAAGCTGGTCCGGTGTCAGGTCGTCGAGCGGTGTTTCCGGATGCTCGGGTTCATCGGCCAGTTCGCCTATCCGCCCGATCAATTCGACGACCTGCTCGGCCCGGTCGACCAGGGCCGCGCCGTTGCGGAGCAGGACGTGACACCCCGCCGACGCGGCCGACGTCACCGGTCCCGGTACCGCACACACCTTGCGGCCCATCGCGGTCGCCCACGCCGCCGTGTTGGCGGCCCCGCTGCGCAACCCCGCTTCCACCACCACGGTGGCACCGGATAGCGCCGCCGCCAATCGGTTTCGGGTCAGGAACCGGTATCTGGTCGGCCGCTCCCCCGGCGGATACTCGCTGAGCAGCAGCCCCGACGTAGCCACCCGGTGCAGCAGCGCCGAATGCCCGGACGGGTACGGCACGTCGATACCCCCGGCAAGCACTGCCATCGTGACGCCGTCCGACGCCAACACCGCGCGGTGCGCCGCTCCGTCGATGCCGTAGGCGCCACCAGAGACGACCGCGGCGTCACGTTCGACGAGGCCCGCCGCGATCTCGGCAGCGACATGTTCGCCGTACGACGTGCACGCCCTGGTGCCGACGATCGCGGCGGCGCGTTCGGCGATGTCATCGAGGCGGGCCGGGCCGAGCGCCCACAACACCATGGGCGGATAACCCGATGGCCGCGCCCGCACCTCCTTGTTCCCGAACGCGACGAACGACAGGTATGGCCACTCGTCATCGTCGGGAGTGATCAGCCGCCCACCCCGGCGATCGAGAATCTCCAAATCCCGGGCCGCACAATCGACCTCACGGCGGGCGGCAACGCTCCCGGTGAGTTCCTTGTCCTCCTGACCACGGCGAATCATGTCCGCCGCCGAGACCGGGCCGCGATCGGCCACCAATGCCGTCAGCCGCGGGCACGGCGGTTCCACCACGCGCGACAGATACGCCCACGCTCGTCGTTCCAGATCGTCGTCACTCATCGGAGCTCTCCCTCTCGGAAACCCAAAGCCGTGCTGACGTCCTCGAGGTTGGGTGAATCGCGGCCGGCCAGATCAGCCAGAGACCACGCGACACGCAAGGTGCGGTCAACGCCCCGGATACTCAACCGTCCGGAGTCCAACGATTCTCGTAGCGGTTTCATCGCGTCCCGGCTCAGCCGGAATCTGCGGCGCAGCACGGGCCCAGGCACCTCGGCGTTGGTGCGGACACCGACTTCCTGCCATCGCTCGGCGGCGGCCGCGCGGGCGGCGGCGACCCGGGCACGGACAGCACCGGTGGATTCGGCGGCATGGTCACCGAACGCCCCGGCGAGTACCGGATGCATGTCGACGCGCAGATCGACTCGATCCATCAACGGCCCGGACAGCTTGCCCAGATATCGGCGCCGGTCGGCCGACGGGCATACACAATCCCGCGGATTCGGCGGTGCGCACGGGCATGGATTGGCCGCGAGCACCAACTGAAACCGCGCCGGATAGCACGCCACGCCGTCACGACGTGCCAGCCGAATCTTGCCTTCCTCCAACGGGGTTCGCAGGGCTTCGAGCACGCTGGTCCCGATCTCGGCGCACTCATCGAGGAACAAGACGCCACGATGCGACCGGCTGATCGCGCCGGGGCGCGCCATCCCGGAGCCGCCGCCGACCAACGCCGAGACACTGGACGTGTGATGCGGCGCGACGAACGGCGGGCGGGTGATCAGCGGCGTATCACCGGTGAGCAGCCCCACCACCGAATGGATGGCGGTGACCTCCAGGGCCTCCTCCTCGGTCAGGTCCGGCAGCAGCCCCGGCAGCCGTTGCGCCAGCATCGTCTTGCCGATCCCTGGCGGCCCTGTGAGCATCAGGTGGTGCGCTCCAGCGGCGGCGATCTCCACTGCCCACCGCGCTTGCGTCTGCCCCACCACATCGGCAAGGTCGACGCCGTCGTCAGCGGCCGGCGCCGTCGTGTCGACCCGGCCGTCCAGCGCCGCCTTCCCGTTGAGCCACGCCTGCATCTGTCCGAGCGTGCGAACGCCCGACACCTCGATGCCGTCGACCAGGCTGGCCTCGGCCAGGTTCTCGGCGGGCACCACCACCGACGGCCAACCCTCACGCTTGGCGGCCATGACGGCGGGCAGCACGCCCTTGACCGGGCGCACCCGCCCGTCGAGCGCCAGTTCGCCCAGCAGGACGGTCTTCTCCAGTCGCTCCCAGTGTGTCTTCAGATGTGCCGACAGCACCGATGCGGCGATCGCCAGGTCGTACATCGACCCGCCTTTCGGCAGCGTGGCCGGTGACAGCCCGAGGGTGAGCCGCGACATCGGCCAGCTGTTGCCGCAGTTGGTGATCGCCGCCCGGACCCGGTCCCGCGACTCCTGCAGCGCCGCGTCGGGTAAGCCGACCAGATGCACCCCCGGCAGGCCCGAGGTGATGTCCGCTTCGATCTCCACCATGACGCCGTCGAGGCCGCGGATCGCCACCGAGTAGGCCCGTCCCAGCGCCATCAGCCGATACCTTTCAGATGCACCAGCTCCGGCACCCGCCCGCCGAGACGTACACCGACCACGTCGATCCGCACATCGGGCCAGTGGGCATTCTGCTCGGCCAGCCAGACACTGGCCAGCCGACGCAGGCGACGGGCCTTCTCGGGCGTCACCGCTTCCTCGATACCGCCGAACTCCGTCGTGGTGCGGGTCTTCACCTCGACGAAAACCACCGCACTGTGGTCCCTTTCGGTGGCGATGACGTCGAGCTCACCCCACCGGCAGCGCCAGTTCCGGGCCAGGACCGTCATTCCGAGCGAGATCAGGTGGTCGACCGCGAGTTGTTCACCGAGCGCTCCGATCTCGGCGCGGGTCATGCGTGGTGGTGTGTTCATGCCGTCACGGTGGCTGGAGCCACCGACAGATCACGGGACGAAGACCCCCGGATCCGGCGCCCGGAAGACAGTTATGCACAGTGCGCGATTCATCCACAGGGCAGGCCCGAAAGACTGATTACTGCCGAAGAACGATCAATTGCTGCCAACGCCCACCTGCAGAAATACTGCCGGCCCCCATGCCGTTGAACTGAGCATCAAAGCTTCGGCTACAAGGAGTTGGGGAAAATGAAGAAGCTCGGAATCGCCGCACTGGTGGCGAACGGACTGGCAGCAGCCGTCCTGGGTTTGGCCGCGCCGGCATCGGCGGACTACTCCCACCACGACTGGGTCAACGACATCCACCCGCGCGCAGAGGCGCCGCAGGTAGACAACAGCGTGCACCAGAGCCGCTGAGCGTCAGCAGGATTCGGGGCCCCTCACCGAGGGGCCCCGAATTTTTTTTGCCCGCCGACCGTCAGTTCGGCGGGCACCGAAACACTTGCGGGGTACCGATGGACACATGGACACCGTCGACATCGACCGCTTTCCCGAGTTCGCGCAATTCGCCGCAGCCGTACAGCGGCGCAACCCCGGAACAGGCACCTGGTGTGAGGCCTGGACCGTGCGCGACATCGTCATCCACCAGACCGGCAACGCCGAAGAGCTCGCCCGGGTACTGGAGGGACACCTGGCCGGCGACCCCGTCGCGACCCGCGGTTTCGGGGAGCGCGAACGGCCGTACCGGGCGCTCAACGATGCCGATCTGTGGACGGCGTTCAACGACCGCATGACGCACCTCGGGCGGGTCGCGGCCGCCGCGGAAGAACTACCCGAGGACACCGACGTCGCATGGACCGGCCGCACGATGAAGGTGCCCTGGTTCGCCGAGCACATGCGCGAGGAACTGGCCCTGCACAGCTGGGACATCACCGGAGACGACGCGCCCGCTCGCGACCGGCTGGCGCAACCGTGGATGACCGGCCACAGCGTCCACGCGGTAGGCGTGCCGTTGCTGCGGCGTGGCCGAGACATCCTGGCGCTGCACGGCAATGAGCGGGTGGAAGCACGAATCCGCGTGGCCGAAGAGGACGATGTCGTGGTCACCGCCGACGCCGAGAACACGGCCACCATCACCCTGGCCCCGCCCGACGGAGCGGCGACCATCGAGACCGACGCGGCAACCCGCGTGCTGCTCCTGTGGGGACGCCGCCCGGCCGATCCCGGCCGAATCCGCAGCGCGGCAGGCCCACTCGAACTGGGCCGGTTGCGCACGCTGCTCAGCGGCTACTGAGCTACAGCAGCGCCGGCACCGCCGCGTCGATCAGGTACGGCCCCGGTGTGGCGTAGCCCACGCGGAGCAGGTCGGCCAACTCCGCCGTGGTCGTCGCCTTGGCGGACGGCACGCCCATGGCCGCGGCCAGCGCCGCGAAATCCGTCGTCGGGCCCGAGAGATCAAGCATCGCCGCGGCTTTCGGCCCGCTGGCCTCGGCCCCGACGCGCTGCAGCTCCATGCGCAGGATCGCGTAGGCGGCGTTGTTGAGGAGCACCGTCACCACATCGAGCTGCTCGTGCGCCATGGTCCACAACGCCGAAATCGTGTACATCGCACTGCCATCGGCCTGCAGACACAGCACCGGACGGTCCGGACACGCCACGGCGGCGCCGACCGCACTCGGCAGGCCGAAGCCGATGGCGCCGCCGGTCAGGGTCAGCAGGTCGTGCCGCGGCGCGCTCATCGTCGCCTGCGGCAGGAGGAACCCACTGGTGTTGGACTCGTCCACGACGATCGCGTCGTCGGGCAGCGTCGCGGCCACCACCTCGACCCAGTTCTGCGTCGTCAGCGCCGAGTCCGACGGCAGCTCCGGCACTTTCAGCTCGGTCAGCACCGGCTCCGTACGCGGCGCCACCGCATCGGCCAGTTCTTCCAGACGCGCGACGGCGTCACCGCCCACGGTGTGGATCTGGCAGCCGCTGGGCACGAGATCACTCGCCTTGCCGGGGTAGGCGAAGAACGACACCGGGGAGCGGGCGCCGGCCAGCACGAGGTGCTCGGTACCGGTCAGCTGGAACTGGGCAGCTTCGGCGAGATACGCCAGGCGTTCGAAGTTGGGCCGGCTGGCACCCCGTTCGAGCCGGGCCGGGAAGGTCTCGATCAACACCTTGGTCCCGGTGGCCGCGGCGATCCGGCTCGCGGCGCGAAGGCCGCGCTCCCGGCACGCGGCGCTACCCAGCAACATGACGGTGCCGGGGCCGAAGACCTCGGCACCGGCGTCGA
This sequence comes from Mycobacterium sp. SMC-13, assembly GCF_045311035.1. Classification (NCBI taxonomy): domain Bacteria; kingdom Bacillati; phylum Actinomycetota; class Actinomycetes; order Mycobacteriales; family Mycobacteriaceae; genus Mycobacterium; species Mycobacterium sp. SMC-13. Next base: position 204,007 of record NZ_JBJIAI010000011.1, on the reverse strand, counting down.
GCAACTGGTGCTCGTCGGGGTCGACGCCCGCCTGGTAGTCGAACGGGGCCGGACCCACAGCCGGCTCCCCCACCGCGGGCTCGGCGCCCTCGGTCCACGACACATCGGCCGGCAGGATCAGCGTGGCCACCTGTCCCTGCTGCGCGGCCTCGATCGCGGCCACCGCGTCGGTGGCGACGTCGGCCAATTTCTCGCACCGGCGCACCCACCCCGATACCGTGCCGGCCATCGCGTCGATGTCGGATTCCAGTGGTGCGTCGTACTTCTTGTGGCCGAGCGCGTGGTCGCCGACGACATTGACCACCGGCGAATAGGCCCGCCGTGCGTTGTGCAGGTTCGCGATGCCGTTGCCCAATCCCGGGCCCAGATGCAGGAGGGTGGCCGCCGGCTTCTCGGCCATGCGGGCATACCCGTCGGCGGCTCCGGTGACCACACCCTCGAAAAGGCAGAGCACACCACGCATCTCGGGGACGGAATCCAATGCCGCGACGAAGTGCATCTCGCTGGTTCCGGGGTTACCGAAGCAGACGTCGACGCCGGCGTCGACCAGCGTGCGGATCAGTGCCTGTGCGCCGTTCATCGTTCTCCTTCGCCGGGTTCCGTCGACAGCCTGCCGACGACGGTACTACCGGTCCGCGATCAGACCTTCCTGCACCAATGTCGCGACCCGGGTGCCGTCCGCGCCGACCAGACTCCCGGTGATCACACCGCGGCCTCGACCCGCGGCGGGCGATCGCGATTCCAGCAGATTCCAGCGGTCGGCCCGGATCGGGTGGTGGAACCAGATCGAGAAATCGGTGGTGCCGCTGCGGTGGGTGCGGGCCTGCATGGAATGCCCGTGGACCTGCAGCGCCGGGTCGATCCCGTAGAGGTCGGTGATGTAGCAGGCGATCATCATGTGCGGCAACTGTTCTGCCGGCATGGGCACCGTGGCCCGCCACCACATACGCCGGACGAACTCGCCCGACGACCGGTCGTCGACGATCCGGATGTCGATCTCGTCCAGCGGCACCGCGGGCGCCGGCCCCGGCGGCCCGGTCAACGGCAGCAGCTCGGGATCCTCTGGCAGCGACCATGATTCATCGTGCTCGGGGCCGGCCAGGTCCACCGAGAAGGACACCGTCGCGACGGTCAGCAGCCGTCCGGCCTGACAGGCCTCGACCCGCCGTGCCGCCGCCGTTCGTCCGTCGTACACCCGGACCACCGTGTAGTCCGTGGTCGCGCCGGCCTCGCCCCCACGCAGATACTGCAGGTGCATGGCCGTCGGGCGCATCTCCGGATTCACCGTCCGACACGCGGCGGACAGACTCTGCGCCATCAGCAGGCCGCCGAAGGCCCGCTTGCCGTCCGGTCCGCCGGCCTTGCCCACCCAGGCGTCGTCCCCATCTCCGGGCGAAACCCACAACAGACCAGGCAGCACCGTCATGCCACGGTCCCCGCCGCTTCGAGCCCGGCGACGTCGTCGGCGGTGAGCCCGAGCCGTTCGGTCAGCACGGCTGCGGTGTCGTCGCCGAGCGCCGGCGCCGGCCGCGCGGGCGGATACGCACCATCGATCCGCAAGGGCAGGCCCGGCGCCAGGTGGCGCCCGATACGAGGCTGGTCGAGTTCGGTGAACAGCGCGTTGTCGGTCACCTTGGGGCTCGCGGCGACCTCACCGAAATCGCGGTAGCGCTCCCACAGGATCGACGTCGCACTCAGTGCCGCGGTGATCTGCTCGGCGGTGTGCCCGCAGAACCAACCGGTGAACAGGCCGGTGAGCGCGTCGCGGTGCAGGTATCGCTGACCCTCGTCGGCGAAGTCGGCGCCGAGCGATTCAGACAGCGCCGCAACAGCTTTCGTCGTACCGGTGACCTCGACCAGGTCCCGGAAATGGCGTCCGGTCAGCGCGACGATCATGAACGCGGCCCCGTCGGCACTGACGAACTGCTGCCCGTACTGCCCGAAGATCGAGTTGCCGATGCGTTCGCGGCTCACGCCGTTGACCATCACCTCGGTCAGGAAGCTGAGATTCCCGGCCGTCGCCAGGGCGACGTTCTCCAGCGGGATGCTGACCTGCTGGCCCTGGCCGCTGCCGTCGCGGTGGCGCAGCGCCGCCGTCACCGCCAGCGCCAGATAGAGGCCGCACGACACGTCCCAGGCTGCCAGCACGTGGTTCACCGGGGTCTGCAGCTCGGGCGGACCGGTGACGAGCGGAAAGCCCAGCCCGGCGTTGACGGTGTAGTCCACGGCCGTGCCGCCGTCGGCCCGGCCGGACACCTCGGCGTGGATCAGGTCGGGCCGCAGCGCGGAGAGGGTCTCGTACGAATGCCATTGCCGGCCCGCCACATTGGTGATGAAGACACCGGCGTCGACGATCAGCCGGGTGACCAGGTCCTGGCCTTCCGGTGAGCGCATGTCCACCGCGACGGATCGCTTGCCCTTGTTGAGGCCCGCCCAGTAGATGCTCTCGCCGCCATCGGTCACCGGCCAGCGGTGGTAGTCGGCGGCGCCGCCGATGGGATCGATCCGGATGACCTCGGCACCCAGTTGCGTCAGCGTCATCCCCGCCAGGGGCACCGCGACGAAACTGGAGATTTCGACGATGCGCACGCCCGCCAGTGGACGCGCGGACTCTGGCACGGTCATCTGGACACCATAAAGGCCACCCGCAGCACAACCGGGCGCCCCCGGCCGCGGCGCGTCCCGCCGGACGGGAGGTGGTGGCGACCGCGTGACATCCGCACCGTAATTTGGAACGCATGACTGAGCTGAAGGAAGTCCAGACCGAGCGCGGAACGCTGCGTTATTACGACGAGGGCAGTGGGCCTGTAGTGCTGTTTCTGCACGGCTCCGGCCCGGGCGTGACGGGCTGGCGGAACTTCCGCGGCATCCTGCCGACGTTCGCGGCGCACTTCCGCTGCCTGATCCTCGAGTTCCCCGGCTTCGGCGTCAGCGACGACTTCGGTGGCCATCCGATGATCGACGCGCAGTCCGCGGTGGTGCCCTTCCTCGACGCACTCGGAATCGAGAAGGCGGACATCGTCGGCAACTCGATGGGCGGCGGCGTCGGCATCAACTTCGCCATCAACAACCCCGACCGCATCGGCAAGCTCGTCACCATCGGCGGTATCGGCACCAACATCTTCAGCCCCGGTCCGAGCGAGGGCATCCGGCTCCTGCAGGAGTTCACCGAGGACCCGACCCGGCAGCGGCTGATCGACTGGCTGCACTCGATGGTCTACGACGAGAAGATCGTCACCGAGGAGCTCATCGAAGAGCGCTTGAAGCTGGCCTCCGATCCCGAGACGCTCGAGTCGGCGCGCCGGATGTACGGCAAGGCCGCCTTCAAGATGATGATGAAGTTCATGCGGTCGGCCGACGCACCGCCGCAGCCCTGGGCCCAGATGCACAAGGTGAAGGCGCCGACGCTGTTGACGTGGGGCCGCGACGACCGCGTCAGCCCGCTGGACATGGCGCTCATCCCGATGCGCACCATCTCCAACGCCGAGCTGCACGTGTTCCCGAACTGCGGGCACTGGGCGATGATCGAGGCCAAGGAGGCGTTCGAGAGCACGGTGCTGGGCTTCCTGCAGCGCTGATCGTCTTCACGGGCGGCCGCGTACCGCACACCGGTTCGATGGTGTGCGGTACGCGGCCGCTCGTCTGCATCGAGGCCACCGGAATATATTGCCCGGCTTACCAATTGACCGGGCTGCAACATCGCCGGCTACTGCCGGACCAGCGGGTCTCGTTGCGTCCCAAGACGATTGCCGACCCACGACGCGCGGAGACAACCGTCACACGCCGAAATTCGTACCAATCCGCCGATTTCACGCGCCGCACGCAGCACGCGCCCTAGGATCAGGCCCATGAATCGCTTGTCCGGTGCCGACGCGACCTTCTGGTTCGCGGAGACCAACAGCTGGCATATGCATGTCGCCGCCTCGTCGATCTACGACCCCACCGACGCACCGGATTTCAGCTTCGAGTCGGTGAAGGCGCTCATCGCGACGCGTTTGCCGGAGATGCCGCAACTGCGGTGGCGGGTGACCGGCGCACCGCTCGGCCTCGACCGGCCGTGGTTCGTCGAAGACGAGGAACTCGACCTCGACTTCCACGTCCGCCACATCGCGGTCCCCGCCCCCGGCGGCCGCCGCGAACTCGACCAGTTGGTGGGGCGGCTGATGTCCTACAAGCTGGACCGGTCCCGGCCGCTGTGGGAGCTCTGGTTCATCGAGGGCGTCGAGGGCGGCCGGGTCGCCGTGCTGATGAAGATGCACCACGCCATCATCGACGGCGTCTCGGGAGCCGGGCTCGGTGAGATTCTGCTCGATATCACGCCCACCCCGCGGCCACCGGCGGCCGAGCCGAGCAGGTCACTGGTCGGCGTCAAGGCACCCGGGATCGAATTGCAGGCCCTGGGCGGCCTCATCAACATCGGCATCAAGACGCCCTATCGCGTCGTGCGTTTCCTGGAGCAGACGGTGCGCCAGCAGATTGCGGCGCTCGGCGTCGCCAACAAGCCGCCCGGCTACTTCGACGCACCGCACACGCGGTTCAACGGCCCGATCTCACCGCACCGGCGGGTCAGCAATTCCGGTGTGTCGCTGGAGCGCGTGAAGGCGGTCAAGGAAGCGTTCGGCGTGAAGGTGAACGACGTCGTGCTGGCGCTCGTCTCGAGTGCCATGCGTACGTATCTGGAGGACCGCGGCGAGCTGCCCGACAAGTCGCTCATCGCGCAGGTCCCGGTGTCCACCCGGACCGAGAGCTCCAGCGACCAGGTCGGCAATCAGGTGAGCGCGATGTCGGTGTCGCTGGCCTCCGACATCGTCGACCCCGCCGAACGCATCAAGGCCATCTACGCGAGCTCCCAGAGCGCCAAGGAGATGGCGAAAGCGCTTACCGCGCACCAGATCATGGGCTTGACCGACACCACCCCACCCGGCCTGGTGGCCCTGGCCGCCCGGGCGTACACGGCGAGCAAGCTCGGCGGCACCCTCAAGCCGATGAACCTCGTCGTGTCCAACGTGCCCGGGCCGCCCGTGCCGCTGTACATGGCCGGCGCGGTCCTCGAACAGATGATGCCGATGGGTCCCCTGGTGATGGACGTCGGGCTCAACGTCACCTGCTTCAGCTATCGCGACCGCATCGATTTCGGCTTCGTCACCACTCCCGAGATGGCGAACGACATCGATGCCATGGCCGACGCCATCGAGCCGGCGCTCGTGGAACTCGAGATCGCGGCCGGGCTCGTCGAGCGCAGCTAGCCCGACGGGTCAGGCCTTCTGCGTCAGCCCGGCGTCGACGACCAGTTGCGTGCCGGTGATGTAGCGGGCCTCGTCGGACGCCAGGAACACCACCGCGTTGCTGATGTCCTCGGGCTCCACCCACGGCACCGGCAAGAGGTTGCGCGCGGCAAGGACTTCGGCGACATCTTCTGCGGTCGGGTTCTCCAGATCGGGTCGGATGCGCTTGAAGGTCTCCGGGTTCAGCACCATCGGGGTCCCGACCGCGCCGGGGTGCACGGTGTTGACCCGAATCCGCTTGGGCCCCAGCTCGTTCGCCAGGGTCCGAGCCAGACCCACCACCGCATGCTTGGTGGACGTGTACGCCGCGGTGTTCGCGGTGCCCCGAAGTCCGTTGGTGGAACTGATGATCACCACGGATCCGCCGGCGGGGCCGAAATGCGGGATCGCGGCCTTGACGGTGTGCCACACCCCGGTCAGGTTGACTCCGATGACGCGCTGCCAGTCCTCGGCGGTCACCTCCCACGCCGGCGCCGACGCCGAATGGATGCCGGCGTTGGCGACCACGACATCCAGCCGGCCGAACTCCCAGGCCCCTTCGTCGACCGCGGCCTGCACCTCGTCGAACGACGACACGTCTGCCACAGCGGTGAAACAGCGCTGACCGCGCTGCTTGACGGCGTCGGCGAGATCGGCCAGATCGGCTGCGGCACCGGCGACGTCGAGAGCGATGATGTCGGCGCCCTCGTCGGCGAACCGCTCGCAGTGGGTCCGGCCGGTGCCGCGGGCGGCACCGGTGACGAGGGCGACCTTGTTCAGCAGCCCCGACATCAGCCGGCCTTGGTCAGTTCGAATCCCTTGTACCCCGCGGCCGCAACCTCGGCGCAGATGTCGTTGTAGGCGGCGAAGCCACCGATGAACAACATGAAAACCCGTGGCTTACCGGGCACATTCGCGCCCATGTACCAGGAGTTCGCCTTCGGGAACAACGTCTGGTCGGCGCGGCGCACCAGTTCGGCGCCCCATTCGTCGACCGCGTCTGTGGTGGCCTCGATGGCCGCGTAGCCGTTCTTGCCGACGTACTCGATCGCGTCGGCGATCCAGTTCACGTGCGCTTCGGCGTGCAGCACCATGTTGGCCAGCACGGCCGGCGCGCCGGGGCCGTTCACCAGGAACATGTTCGGGAAGCCGTCGACGCCCAGGCCCAGGTAGGTGCGCGGCCCGTCGACCCAGTTCTGCTTGAGCTTCTCACCACCGCGGCCGGTGATGTCGATGCGCCCCAGCGCGCCGGTGAGCGCGTCGAACCCGGTGGCGAAGATGATGGCGTCCAGGTCGAACCGGGCCTCGGTGGTCGTGATGCCGGTGGCGTCGATCTGCTCGATCGGCGTCTTCTTCACGCTGACCAGCTTCACGTGCGGCTGGTTGAACGTCTGGAAATAGTTGGTATCGGTGCAGATTCGCTTGGCGCCGATCGGGTGGTCGTTCGGGATCAGCATGTCGGCGACCTCGGGGTCGTCGATCACCGCGCGGACCTTCTCGTCGTAGAACTTCTTGGCCTCGGCGTTGGCCACCGGGTCGACCATCTGGTCCAGGAAGGTCTTGCTGAACAGCACACCGCCCAGCTGCCAACGCTTTTCGAACTCGGCGCGGCGCTCCTCCGCCGACAGCTCCATGGTGCGCTTGGGGTGCGCCATGTGCGGCGAACCGCCGCCGCTGCGCCACGACAGCGCGCGGCGCTCGTCGTAGTTGGCCTTGACCTCGGCTTCGCGTTCGGGCGTCAGCGGCTCGTTACCGGCCGGCACGGAGAAGTTCGGAGTGCGTTGGAAGACAACGAGTTCGGCAGCTTGAGCGGCCACGATCGGCGTGGTCTGGATGCCCGACGAACCGGTGCCGATGAGGCCGACGCGCTTGCCGGTGAAGTCGACGCCCTCGTGCGGCCAGTTCGCGGTGTGGTAGGTCTCGCCGGCGAAGGTCTCGACGCCCGGGATGTCCGGCAGCAGCGGATCGGACAGCGCGCCGGTGGCCATGACGCAGAACTGCGCGTCCACCGTCTCACCGGTGTCGGTGGTGACGGTCCAGCGCAGCGTCTCTTCGTTCAAGGTCGCCGACACCACGCGGGTGTTCAGCCGGATGTCGCGGCGCAGATCGAACCGGTCGGCGACATGGTTGATGTACGTGAGGATTTCGGCCTGGGTGGCGTACTTCTCGGTCCAGGTCCACTCCTGCTGCAGATCCTTGTCGAACGAGTAGCAGTAGTCGATGCTCTCCACGTCGCACCGGGCACCGGGGTACCGGTTGTAGAACCACGTGCCGCCCACGTCCGAGGCCGCCTCGAACACCACGACCGAATGGCCTTCCGACCGCAGCTTGTGCAGTGCGTAAAGACCGGCGAACCCGGCACCGACTACTACGACGTCAACCTGTTCTGCGCTGCTCATAGTGCGAAGTTAGCCGTCCGCCACACAACCCAGTACGAGGCGTCCCGGTGAACGGACGACCCGGCGGAGCGCGTCCCGGCCAGCGGGGTCCGCGGCGACCAGGAAGCGCCCGAATCGACTTCGGGTGAAGGATTTCGCCCGCTGACCGGGAAGCGCCTCCCGGTGCGCTGCGGGTGCGGTAAACCATTGATTAGCCCATCACAGGAGTTAGGAAAACGACCATGACCCAGCGGGTTATCGACAGACTCGGTGACATCGCCGACCAGCTTCGCGAACAAGCCTGGGAGGCAGAGAAGTTGGGCCAGCTGCCCGACGAGACCGTGAAGCTGATGAAGGCGGCCGGCAACATCAAGCTGCTGCAGCCCAAGGAATATGACGGCCTGGAGGTGCACCCGCGCGAGTTCGCCGAGACCGTGATGGCGACGGCCGCGCTGGACCCGGCCGCCGGCTGGATCAACGGTGTCGTCGGTGTGCACCCGTACCAACTCGCTTATGCCGACCCGAAGGTCGCCGCCGAGATCTGGGGATCGGACACCGACACCTGGGTCGCCTCGCCGTACGCGCCGCAGGGCGTGGCCCGGCCCGTCGATGGTGGCTACATCTTCAACGGCCGCTGGCAGTTCAGCTCGGGCACCGACCACTGTGAGTGGATCTTCCTGGGCGCCATGCTGGGTGACGCCGAGGGCAAGCCCGTCATGCCGCCGCAGATGCTGCACATGATCCTGCCCCGCAGCGACTACGAGATCGTCCAGGACTCCTGGAACGTGGTGGGCCTACGCGGCACCGGCTCCAAGGACGTCATCGTCAAGGACGCCTTCGTACCCACCTACCGCACCATGGACGCCACCAAGGTGATGGACGGCCGGGCGCAGATCGAGGCCGGCATGACCTCGCCGCTGTACCTGATGCCGTGGTCGACCATGTTCCCGCTGGGCATCTCGTCGGCCGTCATCGGCATCGCCGAAGGCGCCCTGGCCGCCGCGCTCGACTACCAGCGCGAGCGCGTGAACTCCAGTGGCGTGGCCATCAAGGACGACCCGTACGTCATGTACGCCATCGGTGAGGCCGCCGCCGACATCAACGCCGCCCGCCAGGAGCTGCTGGCCAACGTCGACCGGATCTACGACATGGTCGCCGCCGGCAAGGAGGTGTCCTTCGAGGACCGCGCCGCCGGCCGGCGCACCCAGATCCGGTCGGTGTGGCGCGCGGTGTCCGCGGTCGACGAGATCTTCGCCCGCTGCGGCGGCAACGCGACCCGCATGGACAAGCCGCTGCAGCGCTACTGGCGTGACGCACACGTCGGCCAGGCCCACGCCATCCACGTCCCCGGCACCACCTACCACGCGTCGGCACTCAGCAGCCTGGGCGTGGATCCGCAGGGCCCGCTGCGAGGCATGATCTGACGTGAGTGACCTGAAGAGCCTGGGCTATGTGAAGGTCCAGACCGCCGACATCGAGCGCTGGCGCCAATTCGCCTTCGACGTACTGGGTTTCGCGAAGGGCAGCGGCCCTGATCCCGACGCGCTTTACCTGCGGATGGACGAGCGCACCGCGCGCATCATCGTGGTGCCGGGCGATGCCGACCGCATCGTCACCGTGGGCTGGGAGGTTCGCGACGGCGCCGCTCTGCGCCGGGTGCAGGCCACCCTCGACGGCGCCGGTGTGCCGTGGAAGCAGCTGTCGCTGGACGAGGCCGACGCCCGTCGCGTCGACGAGGTCATCGCCTTCGTCGACCCGGCCGGCAACGATGTCGAGGTATTCCACGGCGCGGTGCTGGACCACAGCCCCGTCGTCACGCCGTTCGGCGCCCGCTTCGTCACCGAGGGTCTGGGCCTCGGCCACGTGGTGCTGCCGGCGCAGGACGCCAAGGGCCTGTTCACGTTCTACACCGAGGTGCTGGGCTTCCTGCCCCGCGGCGCCTTCCGGGTGCCTGCTCCCCCGGAGTTCGGCCCCCTGCGCGTGCAGTTCCTGGGCATCAACGAGCGGCACCACAGCCTCGCGATCTGCCCGGCCGCGACGCTGCGTGACCCGAAGCTCATCCACCTCATGGTCGAGGTCGACACGCTCGACGCCGTCGGGCAGGCGCTCGACCGCGTGAACCGCGACGGCTTCCAGCTGTCCTCCACGCTGGGCCGGCACACCAACGACAAGATGGTGTCGTTCTACGTGCGTTCACCCGGCGACTGGGACATCGAATTCGGCACCGAGGGCATGAAGGTCGACGAACGGTATTACACCGCAGAGGAAATCACCGCCGACAGCTACTGGGGCCATGAGTGGATGGGCGTGCCGCCTCGGGCGATGCTGCCATGAGCGCCGATCTCAAACCGGTCCCGGCATCGTCCATCACCGCGTGGGATGACGAGGCCGACGTCGTGGTCGTCGGCTACGGCATCGCCGGCGCGGCCGCGGCCGTGGCGGCCTCGGCGGCGGGCGCCGACGTCCTGGTCGTCGAACGCACCGGCGGCTGGGGCGGCGCCGCCGCCATGGCCGGTGGATTCGTCTACCTCGGCGGTGGCACCGCTCTCCAAAAGGCCTGCGGTTTCGACGATTCCGCGGAGAACATGGCCGCCTTCCTGAAGGTGGCCATGGGTCCCGGCGCGGACACCGAACGGATCGACGACTACTGCGCGGGCAGTGTCGCCCACTACGACTGGCTCGTGAGCTGCGGCGTGCCGTTCAAGCCGGTGTTCTGGGGTGAACCGGGCTGGGAGCCACCGAGCGACGAGGGCCTGATGTTCACGGGCGGCGAAAACGCCTTCCCGTACAACACCATTGCCTCCCCGGCGCCGCGCGGTCACGTGCCGCAGATGACCGACAAGGTCGCCGGTGAGCGCAGTGGCGGCTACATGTTGATGAAGCCGCTCGTGGAAACGGCCACCGCGCAGGGCGTCCGGTCGGTGTACGACACCGAGGTGCAGTCATTGATCACCGAGGCCGACGGCCGGGTGGTCGGCATCGTCGCGCGCCGGTACAGCGACACCGTGGCGATCAAGGCGCGCCGCGGCGTGGTGCTGGCCTCGGGCAGCTTCGCCTACAGCGACGCGATGGTCGCCCAGTACGCACCCCGCATCGCGGGCCGTCCGGCGGCGAGCATCGAGCAGCACGACGGCCGGGCGATCCGGATGGCACAGGCGCTCGGCGCCGACCTCGCGCACATGGATGCCACCGAGGTGGCGTTCTTCTGCGACCCGCAGCAGTTGGTCCGCGGCATCCTGGTCAACGGCCTGGGCCAGCGCTACATCGCCGAGGACACCTACGCGGGACGCATCGGCCAGCAGACGCTGTACTACCAGGACAACACGGCCTACCTGATCATCGACGGTGACGCCATGGAAGAGGCCATGGCCGCCACCTCGGCGACACCGTTCCTGCGCCGCCCAGCAACGTGGGTGTGCGAGACGGTCGCCGAGCTCGAAGCCGAGATCGGCCTGCCCGCCGGCGTCCTGCAGCACACCGTGGCCTATTACAACGAGCACGCCGCGAACGGCGCGGACCCGCTGCTGCACAAGAAGCCGCAGTGGCTGCGCCCGATCGGGTCCCCGGTCGGTGCGATCGACCTGCGTAACAGCACCGGCGGGTTCACCCTCGGCGGCCTGCTGACCACGTTGGACGGCCGCGTATTGCACGTCAGCGGCGAACCGATTCCGGGGCTGTTCGCGGCCGGCCGGTGCTCAGCGGGCCTGTCTGCCTGGGGTTATGCCAGCGGGGTGTCGCTGGGCGACGGCAGCTTCTACGGGCGCCGCGCCGGGAGGTCCGCGGCGCAAAACTGAGCCCGCCCGGCGTGTCGCCACCCCGCGTGTCGCCGCTGGAACGACTGTGAGCTCGTGTCCCAAATGTGGGCCATGAGCTGCAAAATTGATACACGAGGCGCCCCTTGCCAACCCGGCTCGGGGCGCCTCGTCGTGCATATATTCTGCCGCGCTCCGACGAAATGTGTGACAAGCCCCACCGCCGTGTGATACAAACAGGCATATTCCTAATAGGAATATCGACACGGAGCAACGGAGCTTGGAGGCCGACATGACAGCAACAGTCGAATCCACCACCCCCAGCGCGGTCATCGACCGGGTATCGCTGGTCCTCGACGCGTTCGACGGCCCCGGCCGCCTGACCCTGGCGCAGATCGTGCGCCGCACGGGCCTGCCCCGTTCCTCCGCGCACCGGATGCTGGAGCGTCTGGTGCAGCTGCGCTGGCTGCGCCGCAACGGCCGGGACTACGAACTCGGGATGCGTCTGGTCGAGCTCGGCTCGCTGGCCGTGCATCAGGACCGCATGCACCGCGCCGCCGGCCCGCTGTTGCACGAGCTGCACCGCGCCACCGGCCTCGTCGTGCACCTCGCCGTGCTCGACGGCGGTGACGTCGTCTACCTGGAGAAGGTCGGCAACGGCATGATGACGGTGCTGCCGTCGCGGGTGGGCGGCCGCCAGCCGGCGCACTGTACCGCCGTCGGCAAGGCGATCCTGGCCTACAACCAGGACGCCGAGGTCGACCTCATGAGCCGCAAGACCAAGTACTCGATCGCCAACCGTGCCCAGCTCGCCACCGAACTGGCCAAGGTCCGCGCCCACGGCGTCGCCTTCGAGCGCGAGGAGTCGGTGCCCGGATTCGGTTGTGTCGCAGCGCCGATCGGCCGCCAGGGTGAGGCCGTCGCCGCCGTCTCGGTGTGTGGTCCAATGAACCGCATGGCCTTCGAACAGCTGACCGCGCCGGTGCGCATGACCGCCATGGGCATCTGGCGCAACGCCGAGGATTCCCGGGTCGCGCCGACGCTGCAGCCGATGCGGCCGCTGCGCATGGGCCCGGCGTTGCAGTACGCATGAGCCGCCAGCGAGTAGCGCTAGCGGATCACGCATGAGCCTGGACCCCCAGATCGCCGGCCTCCTCGAGGCACTCAACAGCGGCTTCCCCGACCTGCCGAACATGACCGGGGCGCAGGCGCGCGCCGCCATTCGTGCGCGATTCGTCGCACCTGCCGAACCCGAAGCGGTCGCCTCCGTCACCGACACGGAGGTCGACGGCATCGGGGTCCGGGTCTACCGCCCCGCGGCCGACGGCCCGCTTCCGATCTTCGTCTTCGCACACGGCGGCGGCTTCGTCTTCTGCGATCTGGATTCGCACGACGGCCTCTGCCGCAGCTTCGCGAATTCGATTCCCGCCGTGGTCGTTTCGGTCGACTACCGGCTGGCACCCGAACATCGGTGGCCGGCCGCCGCCGAAGACGTCTACACCGTGACCCAGTGGGCCGCCGCCCATGCCGCCGAACTCGGCGGCGACCCGGCGAAGCTCGTCGTCGGCGGCGACAGCGCCGGCGGCAACCTCGCCGCCGTCACCGCGCTCATGACCCGCGACCGCGGCGGTGCGCCGCTGGCCGCGCAGGTACTGCTGTACCCGGTGCTGACCGCCGATTTCACCTACGGCTCGTACCACGAGTTCCGCACCGGCTACTACAACACCACGGCCGCCATGCAGTGGTACTGGGACCAGTACGTGCCCAACACCACCGACCGCGAAAACCCTTATGCGGCACCGTTGTCCGCATCCGTCGAGGATGTCGCCCCGGCCGTGCTCGTCGTCACGGGCTACGACCCGATGCGGGATGAGGCCCTCGCCTACGCCGAAGCGCTGCGCGAGGCCGAGGTACCGGTGACCGAGCTGTACTACGGCGCCATCCACGGTTTCCTGACCATGCCGGTGCTCGACATCGCGCACCGGGCCCGTCGTGACGTGGCCGACGCAGTGACCAAGTTGCTCGCCGATTAGACGGCGCTTCCCCAACCAATCGAGGAGTTCATCATCGGCACCTACGCTGTGACCGGTTCGGCATCCGGCATGGGATACCAGGCGGCGAAGCAGTTGCGCGATCAGGGCCATACGGTGATCGGCGTCGACCTCAAGGACGCCGATGTCATCGCGGACCTGTCGACCGCCGACGGCCGGCGTACCGCCGCCACGCGGGTGCTCGAGCTGTCCGAAGGCACGCTCGACGGTGCCGTGCTGGCCGCCGGGATCGGGCCCGGTGCCGGCGCCGACCGCGCGCGCCTGATCGCCCAGATCAACTACCTCGGCACCGTCGACCTGCTGACGGCGTGGCAGCCCGCACTGTCGGCCGCCGGTAACGCGAAAGTCGTTGCGCTGGGTAGCAACTCCAGCACGACGGTGCCAGCGGTCCCCCGCCGCGCCATCCGCGCACTGCTGGCCGGCGACGCCGACCGGGCAGCCCGCGCCGTGCGGTTCTTCGGCGGCGGCGCCTCCGCGCTCATGTACGCCGCGTCCAAGATCGCCGTGGCCCGCTGGGTCCGGCAGACCGCGGTGACGGCCGACTGGGCCGGCCGCGGCATCCGGCTGAATGTACTGGCGCCCGGGGCCATCATGACGCCGCTGTTGCAGGCGCAGCTCGATTCGCCGCGCGAGGGCAAGGCCGTCCGCGCCTTCCCGATCCCGACCGGCAACTTCGGCGATCCCGTGCACCTCGCCAACTGGATCGTCTTCATGCTGTCGGACTCCGCCGACTTCCTCTGCGGCAGTGTCATTTTCGTCGACGGCGGCACCGATGCCTACTTCCGGCCCGACGGCTGGCCCAAAGGTGTCCCCCTGCGCGGCATTCCGCGGTATGTGTGGCGGCACCGCCGCTTCGCCAAGACCCGCTGACCGCCCACCGGCCTACCCCTGGGCGCGGATTGCCTTGGGGCTCATGCCGTAACGGCGCTTGACCGCCGTACTCAGCGCGAAGGCGGTGCCCTAGCCCACGCGGCCGGCAACGGCTTCGATGGTGGCATCGGAACCGCGCAGCAGGTCGACGGCCAGCGCCAGGCGAATCTCGGTGAGGAGCGCCATCGGCGGCTCGCCGACGAGTTGGGTGAACCGCCGCGCCAGGGCCGCCCGGGACAGCCCGACCTCGGCGGCCAGCGACCCCACGGTCCAGGGATGTGCCGGATTGTTCTCGATGAGCCGAAGTGCCGTGCCCACCTGAGGATCTCGATACGCGCGATACCAGGTCGGTGCCTCGGCACGGGAGAACCAGCTGCGCAGAGCGGCGATGGTGAGCAGATCGAGCATCCGGTCGAGCACCGCGCCCTGGGCCGGCTCATCGCGCGCCATCTCGTCGAGCAGCAGATCGACCAGCATGGTGTTGACCTCGCCCCGCCGGATCACCACCAGCGGCGGCAGCGCGGTCAGCAGCCTCCGGCAGACCGCACCCACTTCTTCGTAGGCGCCGGTGATCAACAGGGTCTGCGCGTCAGGTCGGGTACCCCAGCTCCGGATCCCCAGACTCAATGCCTCACACAGTGGTTCACCATCGATGGTCGTGGTGACCTGCCCCGGGTGCACGACGACTCCGGGCGCGGTCGCCGCGTCGTCGGCGACGGTGTAGCAGTCCGGCCCGCGGCAGATCGCGATGTCGCCCGCCTCGAGTCGCCGGCCGGCGGCACCATCCGGGATGACGGTCGCCGACCCGCGGGCGACCACCACGATGGTGAGCGGCGCGCGGTCCTGCACGCGCAGCGACCACGGCGGGTCGAGCAATGACCGCATCAGAAATGCGCCACGCGCACGTGGCCCGTCCAGCAACCCGGCCAGGGCATCCACGTGGAAAGCGTAGACGCTCACGTATGAAAGTGAGCCTTTTGCGGATGGAGCGTCCAGCCGTCGGTCAATACCGTCAGCTCATGACATTCACCAAGCTCCCCCAGCCCCTCGGCACGACGGCGCTCATCGTCGCGCTGTTGTCCTCCGGGCTGCTCGCGGGCCTCTACTACGCATACGCGGTGTCGGTGCTGCCCGCACTCGGCGCGTTCGACGACCGGACCTTCATCGACGTCATGAACAAGATCAACGTCGTCATCGTCAATCCGCCGTTCCTGCTGACCTTCCTCGGGTCGGTCGGCTTCACCGCGCTGGCCGGGGCGTTCTTCGTCAAGCCCGGCGCCCGCCCGGTGCTGATCTGGATCGGTATCGGCCTGGCCCTCAACCTCGCCAGTCTCGCCGTCACATCGGTGGTCAACGTGCCGCTCAACGACAAGCTCGCCACCGCGGCGGGCTCGAGCAGTGCCGCCGATCTCGCGTCACTTCGCCAGCAGTTCGAGTCGTCGTGGGTGCGCTGGAACATTATCCGCGCAGTGGCCAACACCGCGGCCACCGCCGTCCTGGGTTGGGCGCTCGCCGTGCCGGTCCGCGGTTGACGCGGGATTAACGCACGGTGACCACAACCATGGGCCGGCGCGCCGAACTGCGGCATCGTCGCGTCAGTGGTGAGTTCAGAGATCAAGGCCAGTGATGCGCAGCTGGCGAAAGGCCTGCGGCGCAGGCATTTGAACCTGATCGCCCTCGGCGGAGTGATCGGCGCCGGGCTCTTCGTCGGCAGCGGCGTCGTGATCGGCAGCGCCGGGCCCGCGGCCATCGTGTCGTTCCTGATCGCCGGCATCATCACCCTGCTGATCATGCGGATGCTCGCCGAGATGGCGGTGGCGCAACCGGTGGTCGGCTCGTTCTACGTCTACGCCCGGCAGGCGCTCGGGCGCCGTGGCGGTTTCGTCACCGGCTGGATGTACTGGTACTTCTTCGTCATCGTGGTCGCGGTCGAAGCCGTTGCGGGCGGCCGCATCCTGCATCTCTGGCTGCCCGCGGTGCCGCTGTGGGTGCTCAGCCTCGGTCTGATGCTGGCCCTCACCGCAAGCAACCTGGTCTCGGCGCGCTCGTTCGGCGAGTTCGAATACTGGTTCTCGTCGGTGAAAGTCATTGCCATCGTGGTGTTCCTGGGCATGGGCGCGCTGTGGATCACCGGACTGTGGCCGCACTCGACACCCGGCCTGGCCAACCTGATCGACCACGGCGGCTTCGCGCCGCTGGGCTGGGGCGCGGTCCTGGCGGCCGTCGTACCGTGCGTCGCGTTCTACACGGGCGCCGAGATCGTCACCATCGCCGCCGCCGAATCCGACGAACCCGAGCGGGCGGTGACCCGGGCGATGAAGTCGATCGTCTTCCGCATCATCGGGTTCTACGTCGGCTCGATCCTCGTGGTGGTGGCCATCCAGCCCTGGAACACCAAGAGCGTCAGCATCAGCCCCTACGCCTCGGTGCTCACCGTTCTGGGCATCCCGGGCGTCGCGACGATCATGAACTTCATCGTGCTCACGGCGGTGTTGTCCTGCCTCAACTCCGCGCTGTACACGACGTCGCGAATGCTGTTCGCGCTCACCACCTCTGGTGACGCGCCCCGGTTCTTCACCAAGCTGTCCCCGAGCGGCGTCCCGCGCCGTGCGATCCTGCTGGGCACCGCCGTCGGCTACGCATCGGTCGCCGCGACCTACGTGTGGGGCGACGTGGTGTTCAACTTCCTGATCAACTCCTACGGCGCCGTCGCCCTGTTCGTCTACCTGATCATCGCGATATCGCAGGTCGTCCTGCGCCGCCGCATCGAACGGACGCGGCCCGGCACGTTGAAGCTGACGATGTGGCTGTTCCCGTGGCTGAGCTACGCCACCATCGCGCTCATGGCGACCGTCATCCTGGCGATGGCGTTCCTCCCCGACACCCGCTCGCAGTTCCTGATGAGCGGTGTCACCCTGGCCGTCATCCTCGTTTCGTTCGAGGTGGTCCGACGACGCAACACCCCTGACGCCGAACCCGGCACCCCGGCGCCGACGAGCGTCGACAGTCGTGTTCCCGCCGACGCGGTCGAGAACTGACCCGAATCACTGCCCTGCCGACAGGATGCTGATCGCGATGTCGGTGGCCGGGCCGATGACGGTCTCGATGTCCAGGTCGTCTTCGGCGGTCTGCGCGGCGAGCTCGCGCACGCCGGCCAGCAGCATCACGGCCTTGGGCCTGGTGATGGGCGGCAGCGCGGCCCGCTGAAATCCCGGGTTGGCGGCGAGTTCGCCGAGCAGCGCGGCGAGTTCGGCGAAGTTTCGCCGCTGAATCGGACGGGCGGCCGCGCCCAACGCGGGCAGGTCGCGTATCCAGCTCAGCGAAATCGCCGGGCGCGCCGTGAGATGCGCGATGTAGGCCGTGAACATCTGCCGAATCTGATTGTGCCAGTGCGCATCTGAATCGACGGCCGCCCGGATGTCGGCGACCAGATCGTCGGTCACCGAGGCCAGCAGGGCCAGGTAGCACTCCTGCTTGTTCGCGAAGTGCAGGTAGAAGGTGGTCTTGGAGGCCTGCGCCTTGCGCACGATGTCGACGACGGACGTCGCGGCGTAGCCGCGTTCGCCGATCAATGCCGCGAGCGCGTCGACAAATCGCTGACGGGCGTCGTCGTCCTCCGTGTTGCGCATCCCAGTACGTTATCGTACTGTGCCCTGACGTGCGAGTACGACCTCGTACTCACAGATGGGGAAACCATGATTCGTGCGATCCGAAGCCGCAGACGCGGCACCGCTGCCCGGTTGGCATCGGCCGCGGCGCTGGCGCTGCTGGCCGTCGTCGGCGCACCGCCGGCACCGGCGTCCGCCGTGGCCATCACCCGGTGCCCGTGGCGCGCCACCACCGTCGCAAGTGGGTTGGGCTCCCTGGAAAACCTCGCGTTCGACGGTGTGGGCACCATGCTCGTCTCACGCACCGTCGGCAGTTCGGGGCAGCTGTACCGCCTCACCCCCGACGGCAAGGGCAGCACCTTCGTACCGAATGTTGCTGCGCCGGGGAGCATCACCGTCGCCGACGGGGCGGCGTACTTCACCACCGGCAACAGCTTTCTCTCCGGAGTCTTCGGCGCGAAGGACGGCGGCATCGCCCGCGTGGATCTCGGCAGCGGCGTGCTGACGACGGTCGCGACCAAGCTCACCATGCCCAACGGCATGGTCCGGTTGCCCGACGGTTCGTTCGTCGTCTCCCGCAACATCGGCTGGACCACCGGGCTGACCAGGATCAGCGCCGACGGCACCCGCGAAAGCCGCCTCGCACCCTCTGTGACCATGGCCAATGGCCTGACATACGACACCGCGCACCACACCGTCATCGCCTCGATGGACCTGCAACCCGTCAGCACCCTGGCCATCGTGGACGTCACCGACCCCAGCCACATCCGAACCGTCAACCTGGGCCTGTTCGGGCTGTTCGGATTCCCCGATGACCTCACGGTCGGTCCGGACGGCCTCATCTACCTGGCGATGGACGGCGGCGACATCGTGCGCATCGATCCCGAACGCCACGCCGCGTGCATCCTGGCCTCTGGCATGTTCGGCAGTACCTCGGTGCGCTTCGGCGCGGGGCCGGGCTGGGACCCGCAGGCGCTGTACAGCACCGACCTCTTCGGCACCGTCCGCAAGCTGACGCCGACCGCGGGCTGAGAAGACATCCCGGTGACCGGACCACAGCCGTCCAGCCGGACACCGGTGCCGCAAGAATCCTTCGGCAACGAAAGGACTTGCAGCATGGATAGATTCAGCGACCGCCGGGTCATCGTGACCGGCGCCGGGTCGGGCATCGGACAGGCCACCGTGGCCCGCCTGCTCGACGAGGGCGGCACCATCGTCGCGTGCGACATCTCCGCCGAAGGCCTGGCCCGTACCAAGGAAGCCGCCGAAAAGGCCGGCACCGCAGCGCGTCTCACCACCACGGTGCTCGACATCTCGTCGGAAGCGGACGTCATCAAGGGCGTCGACGCCGCCATCGCCGACATGGGCGGCCTGGACGTGCTGGTCAACGTCGCCGCGATCGAGACGTGCTCACACACCCACGAGATCACGCTGGCCGACTGGAACCGCATCATCGCGGTCAACCTCACCGGCACCTTCCTCATGACCCGCCAGGCGCTGCCGGCGCTGCTGGCATCGGGCCGCGGGGTGGTCATCAACTTCACCTCGACCTCGGCGAGCTATGCCCACCCCTATATGGCGGCCTACTCCGCCAGCAAGGGCGGCATCCTGAGCTTCACCCACTCACTGGCGCTCGAATACGCCAAGCAGGGACTGCGCGCGGTGAACATCCAGCCCGGCGGTGTCTCCACCCCGCTGGCCAACGGCACGTTCGCCAAGATGCCGGAAGGCACCGACTACGGGCTGTGGACCAAGCAGGTCCCGATGCTCAACACCGGCAACGACGCGAACCTGGGTGATCCCAGCGCGGTCGCCGCGGTGGTCGCCATGGCGGCTTCCGATGACGGCGCGTTCCTCACCGGCACCGAGATCCGGATCGACGGCGGCGCGCACTGCTGACGCGCCACGAACTTCCGCGGGTGCTCAGCGGACGACCACGTCGCTGGGCACCCGCGGATCACCAAGCATCGCCCGGTGCGACGGCGGCGTGCGCCCGTCGACGTCGGTGATGCCGTAGCGCTGGGCTTCTTCCGCGGCGATCACGGTCTGCCCGCTGATGCCGTCCAGGTCCGGGTCCTGATACAGCGCGTTGATCACATGCCCGATGAACTCCGGCGTCTCGAAATTACCGGCGGCCTTGGCCAGCGTCTCGGCGTCGAACGCCTGCTTGAACTTGTCGGTGAGCAGGATGCCCATCCAGATCGACAACGTCGACACCCCCGTGCCGTGGAAGTCGACGGCCATGTCGGCGGCCATCTTGTCCACGCCGGCCTTCTGCGCGCCGTAGGCCGGGCCGTGCATGTAACACACCCCGCCCGGCGACGACGTGAACGCGATCAGGCCACGGCCCCGTGCCACCAGCAGCGGGGCGGCGTGCCACGACGCCACATACGCCGACCGCAGACCGACGTCGAGCACGTCACCGAGGCCGATCGGCTTCTCCCAGAACGGCTTCGGGTCGACGAGGTTGTCGTGCACCACGGCGGCGTTGTTGACCAGCAGATCGAGCTGTCCGGCCTCGTCGGCCACCCGCGCGAACAACGCGGCCACGGCGTCGTCGTCGCGGTGATCCACCGGCACGGCGATACCGCCGTCGCCGGGATCGGTGACGGTACGGCCCGTCAGGTACACCGTCCACCCGTCGGCCACCAACGCCGCGGCTATACCCTTGCCGGCGCCCCGGCTGGCACCGGTGACGACCGCGACCCGCTTGTCTGAGCTCATGCGGCTATGGTGCCACGCCCAGTTCGTCCTGAACGACGTGCACGACACCGGCCGCCACCGCATCCGCGATGGACTCCTTCAGCTGGCCGCACGCCAGGAAGATCCGGCCCGGCAGACACTCGGCCCGCCGGCGCTCCTCGCACCGCGCAGCCGACTCGCGCGTCCACTGCACGCTGGTCTGCTGCCAGCTGCCCTTGCGCGCCAACACCTCTGCGCCACAGGCACGGCAGGCCACGGGCACCATCGGCATGTCGGCCAGCCGGATGTCGGGCCGCGCGGTCATCAGACCGACTCCGCGGCCCGTGCTGCGATGTTGGCTTCCATCTCCTTGGTCCACGCCTCACGCGGGACGGTGGTGTCCAATTCGTATTCGAAACGGTCGGTCATCTCCGGCACCACATCCGCGACGTCGACGTAGAACTGCTCGTACCACCGGCGCAGCTGGTAGACCGGGCCGTCTTCCTCGACCAGGAGCGGATTGTCGATGCGCGCCTTGTTCTTCCAGATCTGCACGTCCTGCTCGAAGCCCTGCTTCACCCAGTCACCGAGCGCGTGCGCCGTCGCCACAGCCGCCTCCTCGGGCAGGCCCGCCATCTTCTTCACGATGATTCCGTACTGCAGCACAAAGGAATTCGAGTCGATCGGGTAATGGCAGTTGATCAGGATGGTCTTGTGGTCGGCGTCCGGGTAGTGGTACGTCAGGTCATCGATCATGAAGGACGGTCCGTAGTACGACGCCACCGACGTCGAGCCGAGCATCTTCGCACCCTCGGTGCCCTGCATGTCCTCGCGACCACCGCCGTTCATGTACTGCGTCGCGACCTGGCCCTCGAAGATGTTCTTGAAGTGCGACGGCACCGCGCCGTGGATGTAGAAGAAGTGCGCCATGTCGACGACGTTGTCGATGATCTCGCGGCAGTTGACGTTGACAACCGTTGTGTACCAATGCCAATCGGTCCACTCATCGCTGCCCGCCTGCTCGATGCGCGGGATGTAGTTCTCCGCCGGCGGCGCGCTGCCCTCGGGGTCGTTCCAGATGAACAGCATCCCGTCCTGCTCGAGGGTCTCCCACTTCGCGGTACGTGCCAGCCGCGGGGTGCGCTTGGCGTACGGCACCAACTTGCATTTGCCGTCGCCACCCCAGCGCCAGTCGTGGAACGGGCAGGCGATCTCATTGCCCTTGACGGTGCCCTGGCTCAGGTCACCACCCATGTGGCGGCAGTAGCTGTCCAGCACGTTGAGCCGGCCGTCCGCGCCACGGAACACGACGAGTTTCTGCCCGAAGGCCTTGATCGAGTGCGGTTTGCCGTCACCGAGGTCCTTGGTCAGGCCAAGGCAGTGCCAGCCACGGGCGAACCGGGTCGGCGCTTCACCGGCTTCGATCTGGCGAACATCGACATCCTCCACCGACATCTGATGACCATCCTCACATTGAAAACTGGGCTGCAGTTTGATGTTTCAGGTCTAACAGCAACGGGGTGCGCAATGCACGTGTTCTCCCGCTGGCAGGGACGCGCGAGGCCGGAAATCGGTCTGTCGCAATACGCTTGGCGGCCGTGACGACATCTGCCGCGGCCACGATTCCGGCCGGCCTCGACATCACCGACACCACCGTCGATCTGCTGGTGATCGGTTCCGGTACCGGCCTGGCCGCCGCGCTGAGCGGTCATGAATCGGGGCTGAACGTCCTGGTTGCCGAGAAGGCCTCCGACATCGGCGGGTCCACCGCCCGCTCGGGTGGCGCCCTGTGGCTGCCGACGACTCCCCTGCTGACCGACAAGGGCACCGCCGACACCGCCGACCGCGCCGCGACGTACCTCGACGCCGTCGTCGACGGCACCGCACCGGCGGCCCGCTCGGCGGGCTTCCTGCAGCACGTCAACGCGACCGTCGACATGCTGGGCCGCACCACCCCGATGCGGCTGTTCTGGGCCCGCGAGTACTCCGATTACCACCCCGAGCGACCGGGCGGCCGCGCCACCGGGCGCACCTGCGAATGCCGCCCGCTCGACGCCGGCGTGCTGGGCGCCTACCGGGACCGGCTGCGCGGCGGTGTCATGGAGGTCAAGGTCCCGATGCCGACGACCGGCGCGGACTACAAATGGATGAACCTGATGGCGCGGGTGCCGCGAAAAGGCTTGCCGCTCATCGCCAAACGGCTCGCGCAGGGCGTCGGCGGCAAGCTGCTGGGACGCGAGTACATCGCCGGTGGTCAGGCGCTGGCGGCCGGGCTGTTCGCCGGTGTGCTGCGGGCCGGCATCCCCATCTGGACCGACACGTCGCTGGTCCGGCTGACCGGTGACGGTCAGCGCGTCACCGGCGCGGTGCTGTCGCACGGCGGCGGTGAGGTCACCGTCACCGCCACGCGCGGTGTGGTGCTGGCGGCCGGTGGCTTCGATCACGACATGGCGATGCGCCACAAGTACCAGTCCGATTCGCTCGGCGGCCACGAGAGCCTCGGCGCCGATTCCAACACCGGTGAGGCCATCCGCGCGGCCACCGACCTCGGTGCCGCCACGGCGTTGATGGACCAGGCCTGGTGGTTCCCGGCAGTCGCGTCCGCGAACGGCCGCCCGCCCGCCGTGCTGCTGGCCGAGCGCTCGCTGCCCGGCTCACTCATCGTCGATCAGGACGGCAAGCGCTTCGCCAACGAGTCGACCGACTACATGTCGTTCGGCCAGCGCGTGCTCGAACTCGAGCGGGCCGGCACGCCCGTCGAGTCGATGTGGATCGTGTTCGACCAGAAGTACCGCAACAGCTACGTCTTCGCCGCCGGCTCGTTCCCGCGGATGCCGCTGCCCAAGTCCTGGTACCGGGCCGGTATCGCCGCCAAGGCCACCAACTTCGCCGATCTGGCGGCCCAGATGGGAGTCCCGGCCGCCGATTTCGAGCGGACCATGGCGCGGTTCAACGAGAGCGCGGCCGCCGGCATCGATCCCGATTTCGACCGCGGTCTCAGTGCCTACGACCGCTACTACGGTGATCCGACGGTGACGCCCAACCCGAACCTGCGCCCGCTGGTCAAGGGCCCGTTCTACGCGGTGAAGATGACGCTGAGCGACCTCGGCACCTGCGGCGGCGTGGTGGCCGACGAGCGCGGCCGGGTCCGCAGGGAGGACGGCGGCGTCATCGAAGGCCTGTACGCGCTGGGGAACACCGCGGCCAACGCCTTCGGCGCCGTCTACCCGGGCGCGGGCGCGACCATCGCGCAGGGCCTGGTGTACGGCTACATCGCCGGACGGGATGCCGCCGGGAAGTTGTAAGAGCTCAGAGCCCGCCGAGGTCGTCGGGCACGTCGACGGCGTACGCCTGGAGCACCTCGAGCGGCACGACCTCGAGCGTCCGCTCGTGTGTGGAGGCGAGCACCACCGGTGCCGCGTATCCGTCGTTGTGCGCCCGCAGCCAGTTCACCGCGGTCACGCACCAGCGGTCGCCGGGCGACAGGCCCGGGAAGCGGTACTCCGGCATCGGCGTGGACAGGTCGTTGCCTATCGAACGCTGGTGCGCCAGGAACTCGCCGGTCACGACGGCGCAGATGGTGTGCCGGCCGGCGTCCTCGGGCCCGGTCGAGCAGCAGCCGTCACGGTAGAAGCCCGTCAGCGGTTCGGTGCCACACGGTTCCAGCGGAGCACCGAGCACATTGCGATCTGCCACCGGTCAATCCTTCCTTACCTTGCTCGCGGTGAAAAGGCTTGCCCCGCACTCGATGTCCGCACCGGAAGTGACCGCGGCCGACAAGGTCACGTTCTCCGGCACACGTTGGTCCATCACCACCACGGCGACAATGGGATTGAGCCCCCTGGCCTCGACCGCGGGCACGTCGTAGCCGATCACGACCTGCCCCGCGGTGACGTCGTCACCCTGACTGACATGAGCCGTGAAACCGTCACCGTCGAGCGTGACGGTGTCCAGGCCGAGGTGCACGAGAACGCCCACGTTGTCCGAGGTCAGGACGACGTAGGCGTGCGGCATGAGTTTCAGGAGTCTGCCGGTGACCGGGGCGACGGCCTCGATCACGCCGCGCGGCGGGTCGATCGCGGCGCCGTAGCCGACCATGCCCGCCGAGAACACGGGGTCCGGGACTTCCTCGAGCCGAACCGCGCGCCCCGCGACCGGGGCGAGAACTGACGTCTGACTCACTGGCGTATCTCCTCTGTTCGTGCGCTCCCACAATACGAGCGCCGCCGAACGAGCTCTCACGGACGCAGGTTCTCGTCTAAGCTGCCGCAAAGCTCTCGCGCCGAGTGGCGTTTCTGCGGCAGAGAAGGGTCTCGCACATGAACGGCACAGCGAAAATCTCAGGTGCACAGGAAAAGTCGGACCTGCGCATCCCCGGCTTCGCTCAACTGCAACGGCTCGGCAAGAGCCTCATGCTGCCGATCGCCGTGCTGCCCGCGGCGGGAATCCTGCTCCGGCTGGGCCAGGACGACCTGCTGGGCAAGATCAAGGCGCCCGTCATCGGGCCGTTCGTCCACGCGATGAGCGCTGCCGGCGACGCACTGTTCACCAACCTCCCGCTGCTGTTCGCCGTCGGCGTGGCCATCGGGTTCGCCAGGAAGGCCGACGGCTCGACAGCGCTGGCCGCCGTCGTCGGCTACCTCGTGGTGCAGTCGGTGTTCAAGACCATGTCGCCCGTCGTGCTGGCCGGCGAGGTCGACAAGGCAGGCGCCCAGGCCCAGATCAACTACAGCGTGTTCGCGGGAATCGTGGTCGGCCTGCTCACCGCGTGGCTCTTCGACCGCTACCACACCATCCAATTACCCGCGTACCTCGGGTTTTTCGGGGGCAGGCGGTTCGTCCCCATCGTGGTGTCGATCGCGTGCCTGTTCCTCGCGTTCGCGATGAGCTACTGCTATCCGCTGTTCGACGCGGGCCTGACCGGCCTGGGCAGGTTCATCGGCGGTTCTGGGGCCTTCGGCGCGTTCGTCTACGGATTCGCCAACCGCATGCTGATCCCCCTGGGCCTGCACCACATCCCGAATTCCTACGTGTGGTTCCTCTACGGCGACTATCAGACCCCCGACGGCCACGTCGTCACGGGTGAACTCACACGCTTCGCCTCGGGCGACCCGACCGCGGGCATCCTCACATCGGGGTTCTACCCGGTGCTCATGTTCGGATTGCCGGCCGCCGCCCTGGCGATGATCCACGTGGCCGACAAGAAACAGCGGAAGGTCGCCGTCGGCATCCTGTCGGCGGCTGCGCTGACCGCGCTGCTGACCGGGGTCACCGAGCCGCTCGAATTCTCGTTCATGTTCGTGGCGTTCCCGCTGTACGTCATCCACGCCGTGCTGACCGGGCTGTCGCTGGCGGTCGCGTACCTGCTCGACATCCACCTCGGCTTCTCCTTCTCCGCGGGACTGGCCGACCTCCTCCTCTACGGCACCGCCCCGGCCGCGAAGAACATCCCGCTGCTCATCGGCATGGGTGTCGTCTTCTTCGTCGTCTACTACGTGCTGTTCCGGTTCGCCATCACGAAGTGGAATCTGCGGACCCCGGGCCGGGAGCCGGATACCGAATTCGAAGCCGAGGAGCAGGCCAATCTCGGCGAAGGCGCGGATTCGAGGCCGGAGCAGGTGATCGCGGCCTTCGGTGGGCGGGGCAACCTCGTCGCCGTCGACGCATGCATCACGCGGCTGCGCATCGAGGTCGCCGACACGAGCAAGGTGGATCAGGACCGGCTGAAGAGTCTCGGCGCCGCGGGCGTCATCGAGGTCGGCAACAGTGTCCAAGCGGTTTTCGGCACCGACTCCGAAGCCCTCAAGAACGACATCGCCGCGATCCTCTAGACGTCGTGGCGGCCCTGAACCTCGCGCTCGACCTCACGCCACAGGCCCGGCATCGAACGCGGCATGCCCGCAACGCCTTTCGCCGCGGTCTGTAGCACCGCGTCGGCGTCGTCGATGTCCTTCATCAGTTCGAGCGCCAGTTCCCGCTCGGCGGCGTAGTACTTGGCCGCCCAGCGCAGCGCGATCACCGAATACGCCCACACCGGCTGGGCCTTGGCGCCGTCGGAGTCCTCGGCGGCCTGCCGCTCCATGGCCTCGCAGTAGGCGACGTGCTGCTCGAGCAGCTCCCGCAGCCGGGTCGGGTTGCTCAGGTGGCCGAACGTAACCCGCAGCAGCACACTGTGTTTGAGCACCGGCGGGTCGACGGGAGCGTTGTTGGTCCAGTCGGTCACGGCAGCCATGCCGGACTCGGTGATCTTGTACAGACGGCGCGTGCGCAGGCCTTCGTCCTGCTCGACGCGGGACTCGAGATAGCCAAGTCCCTCAAGCTTTTTCAGCTCGGTGTAGATCTGGCTGTACGACGGGCTCCAGTAGTAGAAACCGACGCTCCAGTCGATCCACTTCTTGATGTCGTAGCCGCTGAGTTCCTCTTCGTACGAC
Source organism: Mycobacterium sp. SMC-13 (assembly GCF_045311035.1). Lineage (NCBI taxonomy): Bacteria > Bacillati > Actinomycetota > Actinomycetes > Mycobacteriales > Mycobacteriaceae > Mycobacterium > Mycobacterium sp. SMC-13. Next base: position 176,971 of record NZ_JBJIAI010000011.1, on the reverse strand, counting down.
AACATGCCCAGCAGCGTCCAACTCGTCGCCGCCAGCGACGGTTTGCTCTGCGGCTTGCTTGCCATCTGTTTAGCCTAACAATCTATTGCCGCAAAGGCCCCAGTCATGACCGCCTGTCGGGACAGTCATTTACCACCCGCCGGCGGGGCTACGGCGGCCACATACCGGCGTACCACCAGCTCTTCGGCCTTTTCGTCGGCCAACGGCCAGCACAGCAACGACAGTACAACCCGCACGATCCAGTCCGCGAGCAGCGGATCCGTGATGCCCGTCAGCTCGGCCGCCGCCTGCGAGAGCCGGGGTGAGTCGAAGTCGACGAGGGCTCCGGCACGCACCACACCCGAGGCCAGCGGGTCCGCCCGGACCACCCGCAGGGACGTCAGCACGGCCGCCGCGATCCGCTCGGGCCCGGTGTGCCCGGCCACCGCCTGCGCGATCTCCTGCCCGACCCGCATGACCGCGCGCGCCAGCACCCCGTCGCGCAGCGCCTGTTTGCCGCCGACGTGCCGGTACACCGTGGCGCGCGAACAGCCCACGCTGGCGGCGACCTCGTCGATGTTCAACCGGTCCAGGCCTCGGGTCGCGGCGCTGGCGGCCGCGGCGGCATAGATGCGTTCGATGCCCGCGTCGCGGCGGTCGGCGCCGATCAGCCAGTCCATCGGCCTGATACTAATCCATTGATTTGTCTCATAGCGAGACGAAAATTCTCAATCCGTCTGCATCACCGCAGCTCGCAGACCGTGCGTGAGACAGCCGAATTCCGGCCTTGACATGCCGTTATGGGAGCCCAAAACTCAAGGCGTGCAACTAGTTTCAGATCTGCTCAGCCCGTCCACGCTGGACGATCCGTATGACTGTTATGCGCAGCTCCGCCTGGCCGGTCCGGTGCACCGCGTGCCCGGCACCGACTTCTACCTGGCCACCACCTGGGATGCCGTACAGGAAGCCGTCGGCCGCCCGGAGGACTTCTCCTCCAACCTGACCGCCACGCTGGTGAATGCCGGAGCGCAGACCGGGACGGTTCGGCCGGGAACCTTCGACATGGGAGCCGTCGACACCGCCGGACATGTCCTCGCCACCGGCGATGAACCGCGTCATGCGCACGAACGCAAACTGGTGCTACCGGCGTTGGTGGCCAAGAGGATTCGGGCCCTCGAGCCGGCGATCGCCGACATCGCCCGGCAGCTGTGGGACGACGCGGCGGCGGACGGCCGCATCGAGTGGATGTCCGCCATCGGCGACCGCCTGCCGATGACGTTGGTGGCCAGGCTCATCGGGCTGCCCGACGACGACGTGCCGCAGCTGGTGCAGTGGGGCTACGGCAGCACCGAACTGCTCAGTGGCGTCTTCGACCTCGAGCACATCGGCACCGCGGTCGAGACGTCGGCACAACTCGCCGGCTACCTGTACGCCAAATTCGCTGAGGCACAGGCGAATCCGGGTGAAAACCTGCTCGGTGACCTCACCCGTGCGGTGGCCCAGAACACCGTCACGGCCGAGGTGGCGGTGCTGATGCTGCTGCAGCTGGTCGGCGCCGGCGGTGAGTCCACCGCCGGGCTGATGGGCAACGCCGCGCGGCTCCTCGCCACCCACCCCGACGTCCAGGAACAGGTGCGCCGTGACCCGCAACTGGTCCCCGCGCTCCTGGAGGAGACGCTGCGACTGGAGTCGCCGTTTCGCAACCATCACCGGCACATCCGGCGGGACACCACGCTGGCGGGTGTGCCGCTGCCCAAAGACGGCCACCTGCTCCTGCTCTGGGGGTCGGCAAACCGCGACCCGGCGGCCTTCGACGACCCCGACCGGCTGCAACTGGGCCGGCCGAACCTGCGCAATCACCTGGCGTTCGGGAAGGGCCTGCATTTCTGCGTCGGCGCGGCGCTGGCCCGCACCGAGGCCCGCCTCGGGATCACCACGCTGCTCGAGGCCACCAACTGGTTCGAGCTCGCCGGCGCCGAATGGGTGCCGAGCCTCATGGTCCGCCGGCACCTACGACTGGAGCTGCGCTACCGCTGACCGTCGCCGGTGGCGCCACCGGCGTCGTCCCGCACCATCCGCACCGACACATGTGGCAGCCGCTGCCCCGGCTTGCGGCTGAAGCTGTACTCCCACGACAGTCCACCCCACAGCTGCCAGCCACGGCGACGCGAGATCAGGCACAGTCCGGCCCCGACCGCGGTGCCCACGAGAACGCCGGTCTGCGCCAGCCCCAGATTCCAGAACCCGGCCACCACCGCGCTGGCCGCGAGCGCGCTCGTCGCGTACAGCGTGTTGCCACCGAAAATCTGCGGTACCCGGTGCGTCGTGAGATCCCGCAATGCGCCGCCGCCGACCGCCGTGATGGTGCCCAGCAGCAGGGCCGGCACCCAGCCGAGCCCCAGCGCCAGCGTCTTCTGCGCACCGGCGGTCGCCCAACAACCGAGGGCCAGCGCGTCCACGTAGGGAAACACCGCCTGCCAGCCGCGACCGCCGATCGGCATCAGGAACGCGATCGCCGCGCCGATCACCGCGCACAGCGCGTAGCGAAAGTCCGTGAGCGCCACCGGCGGTCCGTGCTGCAGCAGGGTGTCGCGGATGATGCCGCCGCCCAGCCCGGACAGCAGTGCCAGCGTCAGGAAACCGATCGGATCCATGCGCTCGTCGCGGGCGACGATGCCGCCCAGGATCGCGTTGGTCAGGACACCGGCCAGGTCGATGACGGCGAACAGCTCGCCGAGGGTCGGCACGGGCTATTCGGGCAGGCGCAGCTCGGGCTTCTCGACCTCTTCGATGTTGACATCTTTGAAGGTGATCACCCGGACCTGCTTGACGAACCGCGCCGGCCGGTACATGTCCCAGACCCAGGCATCGGCCAGACGCAGCTCGAAGTAGACCTCTCCGTCGGCGTTGCGCGGGATCAGCTCGACGCTGTTGGCCAGATAGAACCGCCGCTCCGTCTCGACGACGTAACTGAACTGCCCGACGATGTCCTTGTACTCGCGGTACAGCGAGAGCTCCATCTCGGTTTCATACTTCTCGAGATCCTCGGCACTCATCGGCACAGACTCATCAGTTCAGCGGTCCTTCGGTTTACTCGGTGTTGCAGGGCCATGTCTGGTTCGGATCGGCGGCCGGTTCCCATTTTCCCCTACCCGGATCGGCAGCGCTGCCCTATCGCCGGGTTGGCAGCGAGCTTGCGCACATTGGCGAACGAGAACCGGTGTTCGGGGCAGGGCCCCAGTTCGGCCAGCGCCGCGGTGTGGGCGGCGGTGCTGTACCCCTTGTGTACCGCAAACCCGTAGCCCGGGTGCACGGTGTCCATCTCGACCATCAGGCGGTCGCGGCTCACCTTGGCCAGCACGCTGGCGGCGGCGATACAGGCCGCCGCGGCGTCCCCGCTGACCACCGGCAGCGACGGCACCGACAGGCCCGGCACCCGGAACCCGTCGGACAGCACGTACCCCGGCCGCACGGACAGGCCCGCGACCGCGCGGCGCATGCCCTCGATGTTGGCGATGTGCACCCCGCGCCGGTCGACCTCGACCGACGGGATGAACACCACGTGGTACGCGAGCGCGTAACGCCGGATCAACGGGAACAGCCGTTCCCGTTCGGCTTCGTTCAGCTTCTTCGAATCATCAAGGGCGGCCAGGCTTTCCAGCCGATTCGGGCCCAGCACGCAGGCCGCCACGACGAGCGGGCCGGCGCAGGCCCCACGGCCGACCTCGTCGACCCCGGCCACCGGACCGAGGCCGCCGCGGTACAGCGCCGACTCCAGCGTGCGCAGGCCCGCGGACTTGCGGATCACCGTGCGAGGCGGCCAAACGGACACCGAAGAACCTTATTGACCGGTCTGCGGATTGACCGTGACGACACCACCCCAGCGCGACGGCGGCCACGCGATGAACCGGGCCTTGCCGATCACGTTGGCGACGGGCACGGTACCCGCGGTCGGGTCACCGGTGCACATCAGCGCGTTGATGGCGTCCGCCGGTGTGTTCGTGCAGTGCGCGCGCGAGTCCGCCGAGTGGGTGCGGTTGTCGCCCATCACCCAGAGCCGACCGTCCGGCACCTTCACCGGGCCGAACTCGTTGCCCAGGCACGGATCTGTCGCCGGGTCGACCATCATGGTCGCCGGGTCCAGGTACGGCTCCTTGAGCTTCTTGCCGTCGACCGTCAGTCCCGTCGAGTTGCGGCACTGCACGGTCTGACCACCCACGGCGATGACGCGCTTCACCAGATCGTTCTCATCGGGCGGCACGAAGCCGACGACCGAGAGCGCGTTCTGAATCCAGCGCATCGTCGGGTTGTCCGAACGGATCGACTTGTAGCTGATGTTCCAGTTCGGCGGGCCCTTGAAGACCACCACGTCGCCCGGCTCCGGCGAGCTGAACCGGTAGGTCAGCTTGTCCACCATGATGCGGTCGCCGACGCAGCCGCTGCAGCCGTGCAGCGTGGGCTCCATGGATTCCGACGGAATCAGGTACGGCCGCGCGACGAACGTCAGCACGAGGTAGTACAGCAGCACCGCAGTGACGACGAGGACGACGCCCTCACGCAGCGCGGCCAGCTTCGACTTCGGCTTCTCGTCGGCATCTTCGGCCTTGCGGGCCTCGTCTGCCTTGACCGGGTCGGCGGTCGCTGTCGTGTCGGCGTCGTCCGTCGCCGGACTGTCCGGAGTGGTGCTGTCTTCGCTTGGGCCGGTCACGGCACCAGGCTAATCAGCTCGGCGGAAGAGTCGCCGAACAAGCTCAGCGCTTTTCCTTGATCTTGGCCTTCTTGCCACGGAGCTCGCGCAGGTAGTACAGCTTGGCGCGACGGACGTCACCGCGGGTGACGACGTCGATGTGGTCGATGTTCGGCGAGTGCACCGGGAAGGTCCGCTCGACGCCGACGCCGTAGCTCTCCTTGCGGACGGTGAAGGTCTCACCGATGCCGCCACCCTGACGACGGATCACGACGCCCTTGAACACCTGGATGCGGTGCTTGTTGCCCTCGATGACCTTGACGTGCACATTGAGGGTGTCGCCGGGGTTGAAGGCCGGGATGTCGTCGCGCAGCGACGCCTGGTCGACGAAGTCCAGCGTTTTCATCGGTGACACTTCCTTGCTAACTCGCGGGCTACAGCCGCCGGACACCATGCGGCGCGACGGAAAAGCCATTCTCTTTACGGACGTTGGTCGGATGCCGTAGCGGGCGGGGACACATCCGAAACAGACGCCGACCCCGCGCCCAGCGCAGACAACTGCTCAATTGTGCCAGACAGCCGCCGGGTGACGAAATCGTGACCCCCGCCGGGCCGGTGCAGCCGACATCACACGCGGCACCGTCACAGTCGTCACACCCAACACACGTTTACCGGTTACGCTGATCAATCAGATTTTTATCCACCGTGATCTGAGGAGACCCATGCGCCCGCAGCACGCGAAGCTGCTGACCATCACCGCTGCCGCGGCAACGGTGATGCTCACAGCTGGTTGCGAGGCCAAGGTCTACGGGGCGCCGCCGCCGAACCGGATCGCGCTGACCGTCGTCCCGGTCGTCACCGCCCTGGAGATGCCGGAGGCCCCGGCCACCGAGCCCGCCGCTGCCCTGGCGGGCCTCGATGCCCGCGAACGGACCGCCACCAGTGATGCGGCGGCGGCCGGCGCGTCGATGAGCGCCGCGGTTCTCGATCGCAACACCGGCCAGCTGATCGCCGCCGGCAACAAGTCCGCCATGCCCATCGCGTCGGTGGCCAAGTTGTTCATCGCCGACGATCTGCTGCTGCAGGAGGCGAAGGGCCAGATCGAGCTCACCGCGGCCGACCGTCAGTCGCTGGACACCATGCTGCGCTCGTCGGACGACTCCGCGGCGGAGGTGTTCTGGAATCGCAGCGGCGGCAACAGCGTCGTCAGCCGCGTCGCGGCCCGCTACGGGCTGACCGGGACCTCGGTGCCCTACGACGGCAAGTGGTGGAACACCATGAGCACCACCACCGACCTGGTGCACTACTACGACCAGTTGCTGAACGGCTCCGGCGGGCTCCCGCCCGAGCGGGCCAGCATCATCCTGGCCAACCTGGCCGCATCCACGCCCACCGGCGCCGACGGCTACCCGCAGCGCTTCGGCATCCCGGACGGTCTGTACGGCGAACCGGTCGCGGTGAAGCAGGGCTGGATGCCGGATTGGGGCGGCAACAACTGGATGCACATGTCCACCGGCGTGATCGGCGCCGACCGGCGCTACGTCATGGCGATCGGCTCACTGCAGCCCACCGACGACGCCACGGCACGCGCGACCATCACCAACGCCGTGAAGACGATGTTCCCGGGCGGGCGGATCAACTAGCCGGGGCTAGTCGGGCAACAGGTCCGGCCGGCGCTCGCGCGTCCGCTGCAGACCCTGCTCGCGGCGCCAGGCCGCGACCTTGGCGTGGTCGCCCGACAACAGCACCGGGGGCACCTCGAGGTCACGCCAGACCGGCGGCCGCGTGTAACTCGGCCCCTCCAGCACTCCCCCGACGTGCGCCGAATGCGAATCATCCTGGTGTGACGCCGGATTGCCCAGGACGTCGGGCAGCAATCGCACCACGGCCTCGATCATGACCAGCGCCGCGGACTCACCACCGGGCAGCACGTAGTCACCGATCGACACCTCTTCGACCCGCATACGCCGGGCAGCGTCGTCGGCGACCCGCTGGTCGATGCCCTCGTAGCGGCCGCACGCGAACACCAGGTGCTTCTCGCCGGTCCAGCGGTGCGCGTGTTCCTGCGTGAACAGCCGGCCCGCCGGCGTCGGGACCACCAAAACCGTTTCCGGCGTGCAGATTTCGTCGAGGGCGGCACCCCACACCGGCGCCTTCATCACCATGCCGGGCCCGCCGCCGTACGGCGAATCGTCGACCGACTTGTGGACGTCATGCGTCCAGTTCCGCAGGTCGTGCACACCGAGTTGGACAGTGCCGTTGGCGATCGCCTTGCCCGGCAGGGACTGCTGCAGCGCGTCGAGATACGCCGGGAAAATGGTGACGACGTCAATCCGCATGGGTATCAATCCAACTCGAGCAGGCCGTCGGGCGGATCGATCTCCACCAGACCGTCGGCCAGCGACACCGTCGGCACCATCGCGGTGACGAACGGCACCAGCACCTCGGCACCAGATTCCGTTCGGATGGACAGCAATTCGCCGCCCGGGGTGTGCAGCACCTCGGTCACCACACCCACGTCGACACCGTCGACGGTGCGGACCTTGAGGCCCTCGAGCTGGTGATCGTAGAACTCGTCGGGCTCATCGATGGGCGGCAGGCTGGCGGAGTCCACCAGGAACAGCGTGCCGCGCAACGCATCTGCCGCATTGCGATCGTTCACACCGGCCAGCCGCACCAGCAGCCGCCCGCCGTGCTCACGAACGGCGTCGATCACATAGGTACGTTCGGCGCGCTCGGTGCTGCGCGCACCGGGCTTGCCACGCAGTGATGATCCCGGCGAGAAACGCTCGCCGGGATCATCGGTACGTACTTCGACGACAACCTCGCCGCTGATGCCGTGCGCCTTGACGACGCGGCCGACCACGAGGTCCATATTTACTGGTCGGTGTCCACCACGTCGACGCGGATGCCCCGGCCGCCGATGCCGGCGACCAGTGTCCGCAGCGCAGTGGCCGTGCGGCCGCCGCGCCCGATGACCTTGCCCAGGTCATCGGGGTGCACGTGCACCTCGACGGTACGACCGCGGCGGCTGGTCACCATGTCGACCCGGACATCGTCGGGGTTGTCGACGATCCCGCGGACCAGGTGCTCTACGGCGTCGACGACGACGCTGCTCATTCGGCGGGCGCTTCGGCCTCGGCCTCAGTGGCCTCGGCAGCCTCGGTCTCGGCGGCAGCCTCAGCCGCTTCTTCCTTCTTGTCCTTGCGCTTCTTCAGCGTGACGGCCTCGCCACCGGGAGCGGCGTCGGCGTTCGCCAGCGCGGCGTTGAACAGGTCCAGCTTGGACGGCTTGGGCTCCTTGACCTTCAGGGTGCCCTCGGCGCCCGGCAGGCCCTTGAACTTCTGCCAGTCACCCGTGATCTTCAGCAGGGCGGCGACCGGCTCGGTCGGCTGTGCGCCGACGCCCAGCCAGTACTGCGCGCGCTCCGAATCGATCTCGATCAGGCTCGGCTCTTCCTTCGGGTGGTACCGGCCGATGACCTCGATGGCGCGGCCGTCGCGGCGGGTGCGCGCGTCGGCGACGATGATGCGGTACTGGGGGTTGCGGATCTTGCCAAGCCGGGTGAGCTTGATCTTGACAGCCATGTTCTGCACTTCTCCTGATGATTGCCACGCTGCAATTCAGCGACTCGGGCGGATTGCCCGGTCCGGTCTTGCCTCACGTGTGTGACCGCCGCGCGGCGCATTGAACGGGTCGCGGACAGACAGCCGACCATTCTGCCAGAGCAGCCGCGACCGGCCCAAATCCCGTGAACGGCGACTCAGACCACCCGGTCGAAACACTTCGTCTCGACGCGGCGCGTCATACGCCAGCCCTCGGCGGTACGGACGAACTCGTCCTCGTACCAGAGGCCGCAGAACAGCACCTGGGGCTGTGCGTCGGCGTCCGCCGCGGGCAGCACCATCGGGTTGAAACAGATGGTGCGTGACTTCGCGGTGTCGCCGGTGATGGTGACGTCGAAGTTGCCGAGCATGTGCGCATAGGCCGGGAAATTCGGCAGCACCTGCGCCAGCCATTCCTTGACCTCGGGGAAATGCCCGTCGATGCCGCCCATCGCGCGGTAGTCGATGTAGGCATCCGGCGTGAAAACCTTTGCCAGATCATCGAATTGGCGGGTATCGATGGCCGTCGAGTACGCGATCAACAGCTGTTGGATTTCCAGACGGTCCGAGATCTCTTCCAGACTCAGCATGAACCGATTGAACACCACCAGTAGGCTGCTGGCTCCATGGGAAGGTTCGCAACCGCCGTCATGGCGACCCTGACGCTCGTGTTCCTCGCCGCGCCGCCGGTTGCGGCCGCTGACCCCGACATCCAGCCGGTCGGCACCGTACAGATCCCGGCAGGGCCGGCCCCGGCGTGGATCGTCGCCGACATGGACTCGGGCCAGATCCTCGCCGGACAGGACATCGACCTGCGGCATCCGCCCGCCAGCACCATCAAGACGCTGCTGGCACTGACCGCGCTCGGTGAACTGCCGAACCTGGACGCGACCGTGGCCGGCACCGTCGCCGACACCCAGGTGGAGTGCAACTGCGCCGGCATCGTCCCCGGCCACGTGTACACCGCGCGCCAACTGCTGGACGCGGTGCTCCTCGCCTCGGGCAACGACGCCGCCAACGCCCTGGCCGACATGATCGGCGGCTACGACGTCGCCGTCGCGAAGATGAACGCCAAGGCCGCCGCCATCGGCGCCGTCGACACCCACGCCGCCACCCCGTCGGGCCTCGACGGCGCGGGCGGTTCGGGCTGGACCACTCCCCGCGACCTGGCCATCATCTTCCGGGCCGCGATGGCCAATCCGTACTTCGCGCAGATCACCGCGCAGCCCGCCGCGACGTTCCCCGGCAAGAACGGCAACGAGCAGATCGTCAACGAGAACCAGCTGCTGCAGCGGTATCCGGGCGCCATCGGCGGCAAGACCGGGTTCACCAACGCCGCCAAGAAGACCTACGTGGGCGCCGCCGACCGCGGCGGCCGCCGCCTGGTCATCGCGATGATGTACGGCATGGTGCGCGAAGGCGGGCCGACCTACTGGGATCAGGCCTCGCAGTTGCTCGATTGGGGTTTCGCGCAGGACCGCTCGGTCAGCGTCGGCTCGCTGTAGACCGAACCAACCGAGACCCGACCGGAATCTCCGCGCGAGCTGATCGCAGCCTGGGTTCCGTAGCGTCGGCGCTCGTGCGCAAACTGTTCACGGCGACCGCGCTGGCCCTCGGCGCACTACTGGTGACGCCGATCGCCACACCGTCCGCGACGGCCGAACCCGCCGGGCAACCCACGGGCGCACAGGCATTCGCCAACGGCCCGGCCAAAGCCTGGCTGGTCGCCGACCTCGATACCGGCCAGGTGCTGGCGTCGCAGGATCCGGGCGGCTCATACGCGCCGGCCAGCACCATCAAACCGCTGTTGGCCATGGTCGTCCTGGACAACCTGCGTCCGGACGCGCTGGGACGGGCCAACGAGTCGCACACCAAAGTCGAGTGCTCGTGCGTCGGGCTCAAACCCGGCCAGGTGTACTCGGTCCGCCAGCTCCTCGATGCCCTGCTCATGGTGTCGGGCAACGACGCCGCGAACATGCTGGCCGACATGCTCGGCGGCCAGCGCGTCACGGTGGCGGCCATGAATCGCAAGGCCGCGGCGCTCGGCGCCCGCAGCACCCGCGCCGGCTCACCGTCCGGACTCGACGGTCCCGGCTGGGAATCGCTGACCACGCCGCGCGACCTCGGGGTGATCTACCGGGCGGCGCTGACCTACCCGGTGATCGCCGAGATTTTCCGGCAGACGTCGGCGCAGTTTCCCGGCAAGACCCTGACCAGTCAGAACGAGCTGTTGACGGGGTACCCCGGCGATTTCGCCGGCAAGACGGGCTACACGGACCGGGCCCGCAAGACGTACGTCGGCGCCGCGCAGCGCGGGAACCACCGGCTGGTCGTGGTGCAGATGTACGGCACCGGCGATCTCTACCCGCAGGCGAGACAGTTGTTCGACTGGGGCTTCAGCCAGTACACGTGAGTCAGTAGACCCGGCCGCGCAGGATCACCAGGTCGGGATGGTCGAGGACGCCCGGGAGTCGCGGATCGTCGGCGTAGCAGACGAGATCGGCCGAGGCGCCGTGCTCCAAGCCCGGACGCCGCAACCACTTTCGTGCGTTCCAGCTTGCCGCGCCCAACGCGTCCGTCGGGCTCAGGCCCACCCGGCCGAGGGCGGCGACCTCGTCGGCGATGCGGCCATGGGCGATCATGCCGCCGGCGTCGGTGCCCGCGTAGATGGGCACGCCGGCCTCGTGCGCGGCGCCGACGCGCTGCGGGCACGTCGCGTAGAGATCGCGCATGTGCTTGGCGTATGCCGGGAACTTGGTCGCCTTCTCCGCGATCCCGGGGAAGTTCTCGATGTTGATCAGGGTCGGCACCAGCGCCGTGCCGTGGGCCAGCATCAGCTCGATGATGTCGTCGGTGATCCCGGTGCCGTGCTCGATGCAGTCGATCCCGGCGTTGATCAGCCCCGGCAACGCATCCTCGCCGAACACATGCGCCGTGACGCGCGCACCGTTGGCGTGGGCGGCGTCGATGGCTTCTTTGAGGACGTCGTCGGACCACAGCGGCGCCAGGTCACCCACTCCCCGGTCGATCCAGTCGCCGACCAGCTTCACCCAGCCGTCACCGCGCCGGGCCTGCTCGGCGACGTACTGCGGCAGCTGCGATTCGTCCTCGATGTCGATCGGCAACCCGGGCATGTAACGCTTGGGCCGGGCCAGGTGCCGTCCCGCGCGGATGATCCGCGGCAGGTCGTCACGGTCGTCGAAGTCACGGGTGTCGACGGGCGATCCGGCATCGCGCAGCAGCAGCGCACCGGCCTGCCGCTCGGTCTCGGCCTGGCGCTCGGCCTCGTCGAGTTCGACGGGGCCACCCGGACCGATGCCGACGTGGCAGTGCGCGTCGACCAGACCGGGGATGACCCAGCCACCGTCGAAGATCGTCTCGGCGTTCGCGATCGGCTCGGCCGAGAGCACACCCTGATGTATCCACCACTGCACCTCGTCGCCGTCGGGCAGTCCCCGACCGCGAATGTGCAGCGCCCGCACAGCGGCTACTTCTTCGGGAACTTCAGCTGTGACAGATCGAAGTCGGCGAGGCCCGGCGGCAACTCGTTGAGCCCCTGCGGCATGTTCGACAGGTCCGGGAAACCGCCCGGCAGCGCGCTCGGGTCCAGACCGAACGGGTTGGCGGCCGCCTTCGGCGCCGTCGGGCCCCGGCCGCCCTTGCGGCCCTTGCCGGCCTGCTTGTTCTTGCCCTTGGCGGCCTTGCGAGAGCTCTTGCGGCCGAACGGCATTCCCATCTGGCCAGCCATCTGCGACATCATCTTGCGGGCCTCGAAGAAGCGGTCGACCAGCTGGTTGACCTCGGCCACCGTGACACCGGATCCATTGGCGATGCGCAGGCGCCGGGAGGCGTTGATGATCTTCGGGTCGGACCGCTCGGCGGGGGTCATGCCGCGGATGATGGCCTGGATGCGGTCCAGGTGGCTGTCGTCGACGGCCGCCAGGGCGTCTTTCATCTGACCGGCACCGGGCAGCATGCCCAGCAGGTTCCCGATGGGACCCATCTTGCGGATCATCAGCATCTGCTCGAGGAAGTCCTCGAGCGTCAGTTCACCGGAGCCGATCTTGGCGGCGGCCTCTTCGGCCTTCTTCTGGTCGAAGACCTGCTCGGCCTGCTCGATCAGGGTGAGGACGTCGCCCATGCCCAGGATGCGGGACGCCATGCGGTCCGGGTGGAAGACGTCGAAGTCCTCGAGCTTCTCGCCGGCCGACGCGAACAGGATCGGCGCGCCGGTGACCTCGCGCACGGACAGCGCGGCACCACCACGGGCGTCGCCGTCGAGCTTGGTCAGCACGACACCGGTGAAGCCGACGCCCTCGCGGAAGGCGTTGGCGGTGGTGACGGCGTCCTGACCGATCATGGCGTCGAGGACGAACAGTGTCTCGTCAGGCTTGACGGCGTCGCGGATCGCGGCGGCCTGGGCCATCAGTTCCTCGTCGATACCGAGGCGGCCGGCGGTGTCGACGATCACGACGTCGAAGTGCTTGGCCCTGGCCTCGGCCAGACCCGCGGCGGCGACCGACACCGGGTCGCCGGTGGTCATCTGGTCGATGGTCACGCCGTCGGGCGAGACTCCCGGGTGCGGTGCGAAGACGCTGACGCCAGCCCGCTCACCGACGATCTGCAGCTGGTTGACGGCGCCGGGGCGCTGCAGGTCACACGCGACCAGCAGCGGCGTATGTCCTTGATCCTTGAGCCATTTCGACAGCTTGCCGGCGAGGGTCGTCTTACCGGAACCCTGCAGACCGGCCAGCATGATGACCGTCGGCGGGGTCTTGGCGAACGCCAGCTGGCGCGTCTCACCACCGAGGATGCCGATGAGCTCCTCGTTGACGATCTTGACGACCTGCTGCGCCGGGTTCAGCGCACCGGAGACCTCGGCGCCCTTGGCGCGTTCCTTGATCCGGCCGATGAACTCGCGCGTGACCGGCAACGACACGTCGGCCTCGAGCAGGGCCAGGCGGATTTCGCGGGCGGTGGCGTCGATATCGGCGTCGGTCAGCCGGCCCTTGCCGCGCAGACCCGACAGCGCACCGGTCAACCGGTCGGACAGGGATTCAAACACGGGGTTAAGCCTAACTGCAGCGCCCGTCGCCGGTACTTCGGCACCACCGTCCCCTTGACACGGCGATACCCGGGCGCGCAGTATTTCATCACATGATGAATTCATTGCTTGATGAATTAACGAGGAGCCTGAAATGACCACCATGAACAGCGCGGACGTCGTCGTTGTCGGTGCCGGCCCGACGGGTCTGGCGTTGGCGTGCGAACTGGCGATGCGCGGCGTCGCGGTTCAGTTGCTCGAACGACGCCGTGACATCCCGAACATCACCCGGGCCTTCGGCGTGCATGCGCGGACGCTGGAACTGCTGGACGCCCGCGGCCTGGCCGACGAACTCGTGCAGCGCGGGCTCCCCGTCCAGAGCGTGAGCCCCGTCCCGGGCGCCGCAATCAACCTGCGGGAATTGCCCACCCGCTACCCCATGGTGCTGATGGCACCGCAGAGCCTGACCGAACGGGTGCTGACCGCACGCGCCATCGAACTCGGCGTCGAAATCCGTTACGGCGCCGAAGTCGCCGGTCTGACGCAGGACAAGGACGGCGTCACCGTGCACCTCGCCGACCACAGCACGGTGCGTGCCGGCTACCTCGTGGGCTGCGACGGTGCCCACAGCGCGGTGCGCACGATGCTGGGCATCGGGTTCGCCGGCAAGCAGTACCAGACCCACATCCTGCTGGCAGACGTCCAGCTGACGAGCCCGCCGGCCGGCGGGCTGGCCGCCGCGAACAGCCCCGACGGCGTCGTGCTGCTGGTCCCGTTCGGCGACGGCTGGTTCCGCGCCATCGCCTGGGACCGCACCCGGGAAGACGTGCCGCTCGGCGAACCTGTACCGCTTTCCGAGATCACGGGCTCACTGCGCCGCATCGCGAAAACGGACTTCGGCGTCAGCGAGATGCGCTGGAGCACCCGGTTCCTGTCCGAGCGACGCCAGGCCGACCGCTACCGCGTCGGCCGCTGCTTCATCGCCGGCGATGCGGCGCACGTCCACTCGCCCCTCGGCGCACAGGGCATGAACACCGGCATCCAGGATGCGATGAACCTGGGCTGGAAGCTGGCGTCGGCCGTCAAGGGCACCGCACCGGCCTGGCTCCTGGACAGCTACCAGAGTGAACGCCATGCCGTCGGCGCCAACGTGCTCAAACTGACCGATGCGTTCAATCAGCTGGTCCTGGGCCGCAGCCTGCCGCGGCGACTCCTGCGGCGCATCGCCATCACCGCGCTCCTGAGCACCGGGCCCACCAGGCGTGCCATGGGCGGCCGCCTCAGCGGAATCGCCATCAGCTATCCCCGCAAGCGCGACGATCACCGTTTGGTCGGGCGCCGCATGCCCGACATCGCGTGCGCGGGCACCCGGGTCTACGAACTGCTACGTGACGGCCGATTCCTACTGCTGACCAAGCGCGGTCTGACGCTCGACCGCACCGACGTCACCTGTGCGGTCACCGGCGATGACCAATTGCCGCCCGCCGTGCTGATCCGGCCCGATGGCTACGTCGCGTGGGCCGGCGAGGCCACCGACGCCCCGGCCGCCGTCCGGAAGTGGTGCGGCAGCGCCGAACTCGCTAACTCACCTCGGCCGTGATCACGGCAGGCTTGACCGGCGCGGGCGCGGGCAACACCGCATACAGATCCTGTTCGAACGCCGCCCGGGCCTCGGTGGCCGTGAAGTCCTCCGGCACCACCAGACCGAACGCGTCGACGACGGTGGCGCCCAGCGTCGTCACCTTGGCCCAGGCCACATCTGCGCCCTTGCGCTCGACGACAGCGGCCAGGCGGGCGAGCAGGCCGGGCCGGTCGGCGCTGCGGATCTGCACGACCAACTCGTCGTCCGACGACCCCTCGAACCACCGCACGCGGGGCGGCGCGACCGTGTGGTAGCCGGGCACCGCCGCCGGGACCTCGCCCGCGCGCCGGGTCGGGGCCGGAGTTTCCTCGTCCCGCTGCTCGAGCGCGGCGATCACGTCGAGATCGCCGTCGAGCGCCAGGATGAACTGCTGACGCAGCAGTTCCGCGGCCGGCGGGGAGCCGAAGTGTGGCGACACCACGAAGGTGTTGATCGCCAGTCCCTCATGGCTGTTGACCGACGCTGAATGCACCCGCAGCGAGTGCAGGGCCAGCACCCCGGCGGCTTTCGACAGCAGACCGCGCCGATCGGGGGCGAGCATCGTGACGTTGAACAGGTGCGCGCTGTCCGCCGCGGTGAGTTCGACGTGGACACCGCTCTGACTGGCGCGCGAAAGCAGTTGCGGGTCAATGGGATCGGGGTGCGGCAGGTCCTCCCCCGCCATCATCAGCCGGCACCGCCGGACCAGATCGCCGATCAGGGAGGCCTTCCAGTCACCCCACACGCCGGGACCTGTGGCGAGCGAATCCGCCTCGGCCAGCGCGTGCAGCAGCTCCAGCAGCAGTCCATCGCCACCGAGCGCGTCGACCACCGATGCAATGGTGTTGGGGTCCTGCAGATCTCGACGCGTCGCGGTCTCCGGCAGCAGCAGGTGGTAGCGCACCATCTTGACCAGCACCTCGATATCGGCCGGCCACAAGCCCAGCCGGATGCCGATCTGATTGGCCAGTTCGGCTCCGATCACACTGTGGTCGCCGCCCCGGCCCTTGCCGATGTCATGCAGCAGCGCACCCAGCACCAGCAGATCGGGCCGGTCCACGCGGGTGGTGAAAGCGCTTGCCCGGGAGACGGTTTCGATCAGATGCCGGTCGACGGTCCAGATGTGCACGACATCACGTGGCGGCAGGTCGCGGATCGCGCCCCACTCCGGGAACAACCGGCCCCACAGCCCGGTCCGGTCCAGGGCCTCCACGGTGGCCACCGCACCCGGCCCGGCGGCCAGCATCACGAGCAGGTCGTTGAGCGCTTCTTTCGGCCACGGCGCCCGCAATTCGGGCGCCGATTCGGCCAGCCGCGCCAAGGTCGATCCCGCGATGGGCAGTCCGTTGGTGGCTGCCGCGGCGGCCACGCGCAGGATCAGGCCCGGGTCGCGCTGCGGTTTGGCGTCGCGGGCCAGGATGACCTCGCCGCCGAATTCCAGTACACCCTCGTCCAGCGGTCGCCGGACGGGTCGTTTGAGTGCCGCAAAGCCTCTGCGCGGCAAGGCATTCCCCGCGGTCCGCACGCCGGCGTCCACGTAGAAGCTGATGGTGCGGGCGGCATCGCTGATCATGCGGGCCAGATCGAAGCGGTCACCGATGCCCAGTGCGGCGCCGACCTCGTCGGCGTACTGGGCCAGCACCATCTCACGGCCCTTGTGCGAGACGCGATGGAGCTCGGTGCGCACGTTGAGCAGTGCGAGATGCGCGTCGCCCAGCGTGCCGATCGGCGACGCCACGGACCGACTCGGGTAGACGTCCGCCAATTGCGCCATGGCCAGTGCGTTGAGCAGCTGCACATCGCGCAGCCCACCGCGGCCGTTCTTCAGATCCGGTTCCGCGCGGTGCGCGATCTGACCGGAACGTTCCCACCGCGCCGCGGCGTGTTCGATCAATTCGGTGAAACGGGAGGTGATCCCGGTCCGCCACTGCCGCCGGGCGCCGCCGACCAACAGGGACGACAGATCCGAATCGCCCGCGATGTGCCGGGCGTCGAGCATGGCCAGCCCGGCGGAGACGTCGCCGGCCGCGGTCTTGAGTGCCTGCGGCACCGTCCGGACGCTGTGGTCGAGGTGAATGTTGGCGTCCCACAACGGGTACCAGAGCGCCTCGGCAACCTCGGTGACGGCGGCCTGCGGCAGGTCGTCGTGCAGCAGCATCAAATCCAGGTCCGAGTACGGCAGCATCTCCCGGCGTCCGAGACCACCGGTCGCCACGATGGAGAAGCCACTGGTCTCGGTGATACCGATCTCGGTTGCCTTTGCGGCAAGCCAGAATTCGTACAGATCAACCAGCGCCTCGCGCAACGCCACCGAATCGAGGCGGCGCGCGCCGCCGCCCAGCAACTGCTCGACAGCAGCACTCAGGTCGCTGGCCGGACGGGTTGATCCCGCTGCCGAAGCAGACGAAACCGAAGTATCGTCGGCTCCGGCAGCGGAATCTGGTGTCTGCATTGTCATCTGGTGGTCAGCCGACGTCAGATGGCGTCGCTGCCCCGCTCACCCGTACGGACGCGCACCACGGTCTCGACAGAGGTGACCCACACCTTGCCGTCACCGATCTTGCCCGTCCGCGCGGCCTGCACGATGACATCCACGACCTTGTCGACCGACGCGTCGTCGACGATGACCTCGACCCGCACCTTGGGCACGAAGTCCACCGAGTACTCAGCACCGCGGTAGACCTCGGTGTGGCCCTTCTGGCGGCCGTAGCCCTGCACCTCGCTGACGGTCATCCCGAGGATTCCCATTTGCTCCAGACCGGTCTTGACGTCTTCGAGCGTGAACGGCTTGACGATCGCCGTGATCAACTTCATTTGATCAATTCCTTCCAAATAACCGCGGTACTCGTGGATGTCACCGTAAATCCTTCCCGATCACGCGAATTCATAAGCGGTTTCCGCGTGTTCGGCCTCGTCGATACCGGTGGCCTCATCTTCCTTGTCGAGGCGAAGGCCGATGGTGTACTTGACGATCAAGGCCAAGATAGCGGTAACGATCGCGGAGTAGGCAAGCACCGCGAACGCGCCGACGGCCTGACGCCACAGCTGGTCGAACCCGCCACCGTAGAACAGACCCGCCACAGCGGCCGGAGCCTCCTTGGTGGCCACCAGGCCGACCATCAGGGTGCCGAACAGACCACCGACCAGGTGAACGCCCACGACGTCGAGCGCGTCGTCGAAGCCCAGCTTGAACTTCAGGCCCACCGCGAGAGCACAGACCACACCGGCGCCCGCGCCGATCGCCAGCGCGCCGATGACATTGACCGACGAGCAGGACGGGGTGATGGCCACCAGGCCGGCCACGATGCCCGACGCCGCGCCGAGGGAGGTGGCGTGGCCGTCACGAATCTTTTCCGTCAGCAGCCAGAACAGCATCGCGGCGGCGGTCGCCACGGTGGTGGTGATGAACGTCGAGGCGGCGACACCGTCAGAGGTCAGTGCCGAGCCGGCGTTGAAGCCGTACCAACCGAACCACAGCAGGCCCGCGCCCAGCATGACGAACGGCAGGTTGTGCGGACGCATCGGAGTGGTGGGCCAGCCCGAGCGCTTGCCCAGGATGATGGCCAGCACCAGGCCCGCGGTACCGGAGTTGATGTGCACCGCGGTTCCACCGGCGAAGTCGATTGCCTTGAGCTGGTTCGCGATCCAGCCACCGTGCGTGGCCGTGATGCCGTCGAAGGCGAAGACCCAGTGGGCGACCGGGAAGTAGACGAAGGTGGCCCACAGCCCGGCGAACAGCAGCCAGCCACCGAACTTGAGGCGGTCGGCGACCGCGCCCGAGATCAGGGCGACGGTGATGATGGCGAACATCAGCTGGAACGCCACGAACACCAATTGCGGGATGGTTCCGGCGAGCGGAATCTGCACCGCCGCAGTGGTTCCCGCGGGCAGGTGCGCAACGAGCGAGTTGCCGCCGATGAGTCCCTTGAGTCCCCAGTACTGGGTGGGATCCCCGACGAAGCTCCACTTGTCATTGCCGAACGCCATCGAGTAGCCGTACAGCACCCACAACACCGTGACGACACCCATGGCGCTGATGCTCATCATGATCATGTTGAGCACGCCCTTACGGCGCACCATGCCGCCGTAGAAGAACGCCAGACCCGGTGTCATCAACAGCACGAGCGCTGAACTCACCAGCATCCATGCGGTATCACCGGTGTCCGGCGTGCCCAAGATAGGGAATCCATCCACTGGCCGCTTCCTCCTTAACCCATGTCACAGGCAGACGCCGATGACCTAGGCCAGAACTTTGCGCATCGGTTGTTTCGCCGACGGCGCGCGGGCGTTTCACGTATGTGAACGGATCGACCAGTTACGTTTCAGCGCGGTTAATGCCCTCTTCGCAGGCCCTGGCCTGCTCTGTGAGTTCCTGGCCGGCGGACACAAAACTGCCCTATTCCGGGTGGAATAGGGCAGTTTCGGGTTCTGAAGGCGAATGGCAGCGACTACCCCAGGAGCGCGTCGACGAAGGCGGCGGGCTCGAACGGCGCCAGGTCGTCCGGACCCTCACCGAGGCCGACAAGCTTGACCGGTACACCGAGCTCCTGCTGTACCCGGAACACGATGCCGCCCTTGGCGGTGCCGTCGAGCTTGGTCAGCACCACGCCGGTGATGTCGACCACCTCGGCGAAGACCCGGGCCTGCGGCAGGCTGTTCTGGCCGATGGTCGCGTCCAGCACGAGCAGCACCTCGTCGACCTTGGCGCGCTTCTCGACGACGCGCTTGACCTTGCCCAGCTCGTCCATCAGACCGGTCTTGGTGTGCAGCCGGCCCGCCGTGTCCACCACGACGACGTCAGCGCCCGCTGCGATGCCCTTGTCGACGGCGTCGAAGGCAACCGAGGCCGGATCCGCGCCCTCGGGGCCACGCACGATGTCGGCGCCGACGCGGGCACCCCAGCTCTGCAGCTGGTCGGCCGCCGCGGCACGGAAGGTGTCCGCCGCGCCGAGCACGACGCGACGCCCGTCGGCGACCAGCACGCGGGCCAGCTTGCCGACCGTGGTGGTCTTGCCGGCGCCGTTGACACCGACGACGAGCAACACCGACGGCTTGTCGGCGTGCGGCAGCGCCTTGATGGACCGGTCCAGATCGGTCCGCAGTTCCTTGATCAGCACCTCGCGCAGCACTGCGCGGGCGTCGGCCTCGGTGCGCACGTTGGCCTCGGCCATGCGGCTGCGCAGCGCGGTGACGACCGATTCGGTGGCGACCGGGCCCAGATCGGCGATGAGGAGGGTGTCTTCGATGGTCTCCCACGAGTCCTCGTCGAGGTCGCCACCGCCCAGCAGGCCCAGCATGCTGCGCCCCAGCGTGGTCTGCGACTTGGCCAGGCGGCCACGCAGGCGCTCCAGCCGGCCGGCGGTCGGTGCGATCTCGTCGCGCGGCGCAACCTCGGGTTCGGGCTCGGGTTCGGGCTCAGGAGCTGCCTCGGGTTCCGGCGCTGCCTCGGGTGCCGGCGCTGCCTCGGGTGCCGGCGCTGCCTCGGGTTCGGGCGCGACGGTCGGCTCGGGCTCGGCCACCACTTCCGGCTCGGCGACGGCTTCCGGTACCTCGGCGACCGCTTCCGGCTCGGTCACGACCTCCGGCTCGGGCAGCTGGACGTCGGCGATGGTGCGCTTTCGCGAGTCTCGCGGAATCTCGGCGTCGTCGCCGACGGTCGGCAGCTTCTCCGCGGTGTCCGAACTACTGAACGTGATGCCTGATGACGCCGTGTAGCCGCCGGACCGGTCGAGCTTCGGCGTCTCCTCCGGCGCGGACAGCGAAATCCTGCTGCGCCGGTAGCGGACGAATCCGACCACCAGAGCGGTGACAACGAGAACAGCAACGATCGCTATCGCGATCCAGAGACCTTCCGACACCGTGCCATTCTGTCAGCCGCACCAATTTCTGCCGCGGGTGGCAGACGTCCTCCCGGCCGGTGCAGATCGCCACAACGATCGTCTCGGGCGGCGACGCCAATCGATCTGAGTGCTCACCGTGGTGGTGGGATGTCGTTTTCGGCGGGTTGGCGTTGCTCGGTGGGTACCGGTGCCGCCGCGGCTTGGGCGGCTTCTGCGGCTTCGCGTTCTTGGCGTTCTTTACGCCGGCGGGCGAAGGCTTCTTGGGCGGCTTCGCGCTCGTCGATATCGGCTTGGTTGAGCGCGCGTTCGTAAGCGATCTGCTGAGCCTGGTTCTGGGCGCGGGTGCGGCGCCGGATCGGCATCATGACACCCCGGCCGGTAGCCGCGGTGGTGTCCAGATCGGCGATGTCTGGTGGTGGGTTCGGCAGCGGGGTGTCGGTGACCGTGCGGGGAAACAGGATTCGGCTTTCCGGCACGCTGATGTAGGTGTGGCCGGTGGGTGCGGTCCACACAATCGTCCCGTCAGGCTGTTGACGGTCCTGCCACCCATCCGGCCCGCCGTAGAACGTTTTCAGCAGGTGGTGTTTGCGGCACTTCGGGCTCAGGTTGCCCGGATGCGTCGGCCCGACCGGCCACGGAATCGTATGGTCGATATCGCAGGCGGTGGCAGGCTGATCACAGCCCGGGAACATGCACGTCATGGCCCGCACCCGCACGAACTCATCCATCGCTGCCGTGGGCCGGTACCGCGGCACCGCGTCCAGATCGGTAGCTGAGGCGACGGTGCGCACTTTCGCACCGCGGGCGACCAAGTCCGCGAGCACCGCCGGGGGCACCACGCCACCGCCGAGGACATAACCGACCGGTGTGCGCACCGGCGCCGGGGGCTTGGTGGAAGTCGGAGCGGAAGTCGGGACCGGCGGGTGCGCCGCATGAGCGTCAGGGGTGGGCGCCGCGGCGCCGGCCGGTTCGGCATCATCAGGAGTCAGGGTTTCGGCAGACCGCGAAACGGCCACCGGTGCAGGCGCGGGCATCGGCGCCAGGTCATCCGCCGGCTCGGGCTCGGGTTGGGCGGTGAAGACCGATTCCGGTGCGGGCTCAGGCAGGGGCTCAGGCCCGGGCCCGGGTGTGAACACCGGCTCAGACGCCGGCTGGGTCGGTGCCGGGGTCAGCGGCGCGGCCGGATCGCTGTGCAGCAGCGGATCCGCCACCGGCGTCGGCAGCTGATCGGTGAGCACATGAATCACCACCGCCGCCGCTCGGGCATCAGGCCCCGCGGCCGGGCATTCGGGATTGCCGCACTGGCACACCAACCGATCCCCACGAGCCGCCAACACCCCCAACGCGTCAGCCCGCCGCTGCCCGAACGTCCGCGGATCGTCATCACACACCTGCCGGGCCATCTCGTCCAGCACCCGATCCAACAACTCCGCATCGGTGGCCAACAGCGCACCCCAGATCGACGCCACCCCGGTCTCATCATCGGGCTTGCCCACCCCGACCCCACGCCGGCGGGCAGCCGAGCGCACCTTGATCACCGCGGCCGGGTCGAACTTCTGCACCCAACCGTCGATCTTGCGTTCAATCTTCTTGCGCGACAACCCCGCCCACTCCGACAGCGCCCCCGCCAACGCCGCATCGATCACCGCCAGCGTGTTGGGATCCTCCACCAGCCGGGTGCGCCAGCAGATCGCGCCGACCGTCCGTGCCGACACCCCACCATCGGCGAACACCGCCGCCACCCGAGGTAACCGGAACCGCAACGCGACCGCGATCGACAACTGCCCCGACGCTTCACGCTTCCCGATCCCCAGCGCCGCCCCCACCTCGGCGACCGCAGCATCCCACCCATCACAGGCCCACCACTGCCGGCCATCCTCGTCCTCGACACGCAACGCCACCAGATCAGCGATCGCCCGAAACTTCCCGCACTCCGCCACATTCGACACCCGCGCGA
Source organism: Mycobacterium sp. SMC-13 (assembly GCF_045311035.1). NCBI lineage: Bacteria > Bacillati > Actinomycetota > Actinomycetes > Mycobacteriales > Mycobacteriaceae > Mycobacterium > Mycobacterium sp. SMC-13. The sequence goes on along the minus strand of NZ_JBJIAI010000011.1, from coordinate 154,238 downwards.
AATGCACCACCGCATCGACCACAGAGGCATCGTGAACCAGCACACCGCCGGCCCCGACACCCACATGTTCGAACATGTGTTCGATTATGCCACCAAGGACTGACACGTGCCACAAAAAGTGCCACGCCGAACCCCGCCTATGACTGGCTGGAAACCAGCTCCTGGCCGCGCATGCGCTGCGAGATCACCTGGGTGATGCCGTCGCCCTGCATGGTGACGCCGTAGAGCGCGTCGGCGACCTCCATGGTCGGCTTCTGGTGGGTGATGACGATCAGCTGCGACTTCTCCCGCAGCTGCTCGAACAGACTGATCAGACGACGCAGGTTCACGTCGTCCAGCGCGGCCTCGACCTCGTCCATGACGTAGAAGGGTGACGGCCGCGCCCGGAAGATCGCCACCAGCATCGCCACCGCGGTCAGTGACTTCTCACCGCCCGACAGCAGCGACAACCGCTTGACCTTCTTGCCCGGTGGCCGGGCCTCGACCTCGATGCCGGTGGTGAGCATGTCGCTTGGGTTGGTCAGCAGCAGCCGGCCCTCGCCGCCGGGGAACAGCGTCGAGAAGACCTGCGTGAATTCCTGCTCCACATCGGCGTAGGCCTCGGTGAACACCCGCAGGATGCGCTCATCGACGTCGGCGATGACGTCCATCAAGTCCTTGCGGGCGCCCTTGACGTCCTCCAGCTGGGTGGACAGGAAGTTGTAGCGCTCCTCGAGCGCGGCGAACTCCTCCAGCGCCAGCGGATTGACCCGACCGAGCTCGGCCAGTTCCTTCTCGGCCTTCTTGGCGCGGCGCTCCTGGGTGGGCCGGTCGAACGCCATCGGCGTGGGCGCGCTGACCTGTTCACCACGTTCCTTGGCCTGCTCGTACTCGGCCATCTCGAGTTCGGTCGGCGGCAGCGGCACGTCCGGTCCGTATTCGGCGACCAGGTCGGCGACGGCCATACCGAACTGCTCCAGCACCTGCTGTTCGAGTTGCTCGATACGAAGGGCCGCTTGCGCTTTGGCGACCTCGTCGCGGTGCAGCGCCTCGGTCAGCGCGCCGGCGCGCGCGCTGAGTTCGGACACCTCTGCCCTGACCCGCGTCAGACCTTCGGAACGCTGAGCCCGCTCGGCGGCCAGTGCATCACGCTTGCGTGCCGCCAGACTCACTGTGGCAGCGAGCCTTTCGGCCACCAGCCGGCCGGAATCGGCGACAGCGGCCGCGACCTTCGCCGCGTTCTCCCGGGCTTCGCGGGCCCGCGCGGCCCGCACTCGGGCCTCACGCTCGGCGGCCGCGGCCCGGCGCAGCGAATCTGCCCGTCCGCGAACGGCATTCGCGCGTTCCTCCGCCGTCCGCACTGCCAGCCGGGCCTCCACCTCGACTGCGCGCGCCTCTTCGGCGGCTGCCGTCGTCTCGGACCGGTCGACGAACTCGACGTCGAACATCGGCTCCTGCTGCGCGTTGTGGAACCGGTCTTCCAGCTCCGCCAGCTCGGCCAGCGTGCGGCTCCGCCCCGCGTCCAGTTCGTCGCGCTGCCGGACCAGCTGTTGCCATTCAGCCTCGGCGGTGCGGGCCTCGTGCCCGAGCCGGGCCAGCTGCTCGTAGATCGCCGAGATCGCGGCGTCGGATTCGTGCAGTGCGGCCAGCGCATGTTCGACGGCGTCGCGCCGCGCCTTCTGTTCGGCGAGGGCACCGGACAGCGCGGCGCCGTATTCACTGGTCTGGCGTTCGGCCTCGACCAACGCGGCGCGCGCCTTGTCGATCTCCGCGGTGATCTCGAGCGCGCTCGGCTTGCGGTCGGAGCCGCCATTGACCCACCCGGCACCGACCAGGTCGCCGTCGGCCGTGACGGCCTGCAGGTCAGGTCGCGCCGCGACCAACTCCAGCGCCGCAGGTAGATCCACGACGACCGCGACCCGCGCCAGCATGGCGTGCATCGCACCCGAGAGCCGAGCCGGTACTTCGACCAGATCCAGTGCCCACTGGGCGCCGGACCGCAAATCCCCACGCGGCGAAGCGTTTTCGACGGGCCAGTCACCGAGCACGATGGCCGCACGGCCACCGTCACCCTTCTTGAGCGCGTCGACCGCGGCGCGCGCGGCATCGAAACTTTCGGCCGCGAGCGCGTCGGCGGCGGCACCCAGCACCGCGGCGATGGCTGCCTCGTGCCCCGACTGCACCCGCACCAATTCGGCCACCGAGCCGAAAAGTCCTGCGCCGTCATGGTTTTCCTGCAACCACGCCGATCCGTCTTTGAGGTCGAGGGTCACCGACAGGGCGTCGATACGCGCGCGCAGCGAGGCCACCTGCTTCTCCGCGGCGCGCTCGGCGGCCTGCAATTCGTCGACGCGTTCGTCGGCCTGCAGCATGGCGTTGATGGTGCGATCGTGATGCTCATCGAGCCCGTACTCGCCGGCATCGAGCTCACCGACCTTGCTCTGCACGAGTTCGAACTCGGCTTTCGCCTGCTCGACCCGGGCGGCCGCCTCCTCGATGCTGCCGGTCAGCCGCACCGCGGCCTCGTCGATCGATTCGATACGGGTACGCATGGTGTCGACCTGCCCGGACAACCGGGCGAGCCCTTCGCGCCGGTCCGCCTCGGCCCGGGCCGCCGCCATCTGGGCACGTTCGGCATCGGCCGCGGCGCGTTCGCATTCGGCCAGCGCACCGCGCGCCGCCTCCAGCCGGGTCCGGGATTCGGCGAGCTCGGCGAGCAGTTGTTCCTCGTGCTCGGCGACGGCGTCGGCCTCGGCGTCCAGCGCGTCCGGGTCCGGCCCGGTCGACACCTCCGGATCAGAGTCCAGCAGGTTCGTGCGTTCGGTGGCGATACGCACCGTGGCACTGACCCGCTCGGCGAGCGCGGACAGCCGGAACCAGGTCTGCTGCGCCGCCTCGGCGCGGCCGGACAGGCCCGCTACCGCCGCTTCGTGTCCCGCGAGTTCGGCCGACGCGGCTTCGAGACGCTCGGTCACCTCGCCGTGCTCACGCCGCAGCGCGGTCTCGGTCTGGTTGGTGTCGTCGAACTCGGCCTGGCGGGTCACCAGATCGTCGGCGGCCAGGCGCAGCCGGGCGTCACGCAGATCGGCCTGGATGGTCTGCGCGCGCCGCGCCATCTCGGCCTGCCGGCCCAGCGGTTTGAGCTGACGGCGCAGTTCGGTGGTCAGGTCGGTCAGGCGCGCCAGGTTGGCCTGCATGGCGTCGAGCTTGCGGACCGCCTTCTCCTTGCGCCGACGGTGCTTGAGCACACCGGCGGCCTCCTCGATGAAGGCACGACGGTCCTCGGGGCGCGATTCCAGGATTTCCGAGAGCTTTCCCTGACCGACGATGACGTGCATCTCGCGGCCGATACCGGAGTCGGAAAGCAGTTCCTGCACATCCATTAGCCGGCAGCTGCTGCCGTTGATCTCGTACTCGCTCGCGCCGTCGCGGAATACACGCCGCGTGATCGAAACCTCGGAGTACTCGATCGGCAGGGCGTTGTCCGAGTTGTCGATGGTCAGGGTCACCTCGGCCCGGCCCAGCGGGGCCCGCGACGACGTGCCGGCAAAGATGACGTCTTCCATCTTGCCGCCGCGCAGGGTCTTTGCGCCCTGCTCACCCATCACCCAGGTCAGGGCGTCGACGACGTTCGATTTGCCCGAACCGTTCGGCCCCACCACGCAGGTGATGCCGGGTTCGAAGCGAAGAGTCGTCGGCGACGCGAAGGACTTGAAGCCCTTCAGCGTCAGACTCTTCAGATGCATGGGGTGAAACCCTACCGTCGCGCCGGTTAAATGCCGGGGACCCCTGGGCTTCTAACGCTCAGAAAATCCCTCGATCGGGTCGCCCGCAGCGGCCCAGTCGTCGACCACCGTGGTCACCGTGCCAGGGGTGGTACCGCTGCGCAGGAGTGCCAGCAGCCGCTCGCAATCGGCACGCGGCCCCTGCGCGACGACGTGCACCCGGCCGCCCGGCTTGTTGCTGGCGTAGCCCGTGAGGCCCAACTCCAGCGCGCGGGCTCGGGTCCACCACCGGAACCCGACGCCCTGCACCTGGCCGTGCACCCAGGCCGACAGCCGAACTGCCTCGCTCACTTGTCGGCGAACCCGAAGGTGACCTCGGTGCCCGCCTTGAGCGTGCGGCCCACCGTGCAGACCTTGTCGATGGCTCGTTCGACGACGATCTTGAGCCGCTTGATCTCGTCCTCGGACAGGCTCGAGAGGTCCAACTCCATGGACTCCTGCAGCAGCGGGTAGACCTCGTTCTCGCGGTCCGGCGGGCCCGACACCCGGATGGTGGTCTGGTAGTCGTCGCCGAGCCGGGCGCGCAACGGCGCGTCACTGCTCATACCGCTGCACGCCGCCAACGCGATCTTGAGCAATTCCCCCGGGGTGAAGACGCCCTCGACGTCCTCGGACCCGACGAGGACCTCGGCTCCTCGCGAGCTGTGCCCGGTATAGCGGCGCACCCCGGTCCGTTCGACCCACAGTTCCGTCATGGCTCATTTGTACCGTGCCGACGCCATTGTTCCTGCGGGGAACCTCGTTGAGGCCCAGGTAATGTCAGGGTCCACACAACTCTCGGGGGGGAGAGATCACATGACGTACCCACCGCAAGGCCCATATCCAGGCCCGTCCGGGTACCCGCAGCAGGGTCCGTACGGTGTCGGCCAGCCGGTTGTTCCTGGCTATCCCGCCTATGGCCCGCCTGGATACGGTCCGATGCCCGGCCAGCCGATGCCCTACGGCCATCCCGGTGCCACACCGCCGAACTCCGGCGGTCCGGGCAAGTGGCTTCTGATCGTCGGCGCGGTGGTGCTGGTTCTGGTCCTCGGCGGCGTGGGCGTCTACGCGCTGACCAGTTCCTCCGACGACGACCAGTCCACGTCCGCGAGCAGTCAGTCCGGCAAGCGCAAGGGTGCGGCGGGCAGCACAGGTTCGACGGACGAGGCCACAGCGCCGGGATCGTCCGCTGGTGGCGGTTCCGACGAAGACGAGATTCGCCAGTTCCTGGCCTCGTTCGGTGGCGGCGACATGGCGTCGATCTCGTGCGCCGGCGACCGCAAGTTCTTCGGCCAGGCGGGCGGCGGCGCCTTCGGGAGCATGCCGATGCCGAAGGTCTCGGGCGACCCGGAGAGCATGAAGACCCTCGACATCACCGTCACCGGCGACCGTGCCACGGTCCAGGCGCCGGGCTCCTCTCAGGTAGCCATCTACCTGCGCAAAGAAGGCGGCGAGTGGAAGTTCTGCTCCACCGACAATCCCGTGTTCAAGAATCTGCCCGGCACCCGCTGATCGGGCGACGCGGCTTGTCGCCGCTCCCGTCCGATATCGACGGGCCTCTCTGCCGTATCCGGCGTTCACAAGGAGCGACCAGACATGACCTATCCGCCGTTCGGGCCGCAGTCGGGCGGCCAGCCGTGGCAGCCACCGCAGCAGCCGGCACCCGGGTACCCGCCGCCCGGCTACGGGCAGGCGCCCGGGTATGGGCAGGCCCCCGGCTACGGACAACCGGCCGGGTACGGACCGGCACCCGGCTATCCGATGGGGCCCGGATACGGCCAGGCGCCGGGCTTTCCGCCGGGACCCGGCCATCCCGGCGCGCCCACCCCGAACAACAAGAAGCTGCTGTTCGGCGGGCTGGCCCTGCTGGCGGTCATCGGCATCGTGATCGGCGTGGTGCTGTGGACCTCGGGCTCCGGAGGTGGGCTCAGCGCGCTGGGCGGTAACTCCGACGAGGACCGGATTCGCAGCCTGCTGAGCGATCCGACGGCGTTGAAGGACCATCGGTGCGACGCCGACAACAAATTCTTCAGCAAGTTCCCCGGCCTCTCCGACGGCAAGAAGGCGCCCGTCGGACCGAAGGTGAAGGTCACCGTCAACAGTGTCGACGTGACGGGCGAGCGTGCCACCGTGAACGTCACCACGCGCGCGGAAAGCGGACGTGAGGCAACCACCACGATCTATTTCCGCAAGGAAAGCGGCGAGTGGAAGTACTGCCTGACCGACTCCCCGGAGATGAAGAAACTTCAGCAGCTGCCCGGGATGAGGTAACGCCCGAGGCTGACCGGCGTTTCCGGTGGTAGACGGCCCAGCGGTGTTAACTTGGACGGCAAGCACAGTTCACAGGGAGCGACCAGACATGACCTATCCCCCGCTCGGGCCGCAGCCAGGCGGTCAGCCGTGGCAGCAGCCGCAGCAGCCGGCACCCGGGTTCCCGCCGAGCGGCTACGGCCAGCCGGGATACGGCCCGTCCCAGCCCGCCTATGGACAACCCGCATATGGTCAGCCGGCGTACGGCCAACCGGCCTACGGCCAGCCTGGATACGGACAGCCGCCGGGATATCCGATGGGCCCGGGTTTCCCTGGGGCGCCGCAACCCAAATCGAACGGTCCCAAGTGGGCGCTGATCGGTGGCCTCGCGGCCATCATCGTCGTCGGCATCGTGCTCGCCGTGGTTCTGGTCTCGAATTCCAGGGGTGGGCTGAGCGCGCTGGGCGGCAACTCCGACGAGGACCAGATCCGCAGCCTCATGAGCTCGGGTCCGTCGTCAATCAAGGAACGCTCGTGCGAGAACGACCAGAAGTTCTTCAGCAAGTTCCCCGGCATCGCCGACAGCACGGGCACCAATCCGACGGGCGCCAAGGGCAAGGCGACCGTCGACAGCGTCAACGTGACCGGGGATACCGCCACCGCGGAGGTCACCGCGACGTCGAGCACCGGCCTGGAGCGTTCCGGCACGCTCTACTTCCGCAAGGAAAGCGGCGAGTGGAAAATCTGCTTCACCGATTCACCGCAGTTGAAGCAGCTCCAGAACCTGCCCGGCATGAAGTAACCGACCTGTGACTTACCCGGCCGCTGTTGGCATTTCGGGTAGTGGCGCTGGTGTTACGTTGGACACCAAGCACAGTCCACAGGGAGCGCGTAGACATGACCTATCCCCCGTCCGGCTCTGATCCGGGCGCCCAGCCCTGGCAGCCGCCACAGCAGCCGACCGAGGGATACGGCCAGCCCGCGTACGGTCCACCGGCCTACGGGCAGCCGGCCTACGGCCAACCCACGTACGGCCAACCCGCGTACGGACAGCCGGCGTATGGACAGCCGCAGTACGGGCAGCCCGCCTACGGTCAACCGGTCTACGGACCGCCGCCCGGCTACCCGATGGGGCCGGGATTCCCGGGGCAACCGGGGTTCCCGCCGCCCACCCCGCCCAACAACACCCGCAAATGGGCGCTCATCGGCGCCGGGATCTTCGCCGTCGTCCTCGTGATCGGCGTCGTCTTCGCGGCGGTGGCCACGCGCTCCGACTCCGGCTCGGATTCGGCGTCCGGCAGTAGCGAGGTGACGATCGGCGGCGGGTCGTCGTCGGACGAGGAGAAGATCCGCGACCTGATGACGTCGCAGATCGAGACCTTCGACGACTTCAAGGCGCACTCCTGCGCGAACGACGTGAAGCTGTACGACAAGGTGCCCTCGATCGCGGGCAAGTTCGGCAAGGGCAGCGACGGCGACGCCGGCCCCGGTTCGACCAAACGCGCCGAGATCACCGACATCAACGTCAACGGAGATCGGGCGACGGTGAACGTCAGCTCGTCCACCGGGGTCACGAACGTTCCACTGCGCAAAGAAGGCGGCGAGTGGAAGTTCTGCATGACCGATTCGCCGAAGTTCAAGGGCATTCCCGGGCTGAAGTAGCCCGGGCCGTCAGATCGGGCGCGGGATGCGTGGCCGCGGTTGGCATTTCGGGCAGTAGTACGACGAGCGGTTCATGAATTTCTCCCGCCGGATCGCCGTGCCACAGCGGCGGCACGGCTCTCCTTCCTGGCCGTAGGCGTCCAGTGAGCGGTCGAAGTACCCGGACTCGCCATTGACGTTGACGTACAGCGAGTCGAATGACGTACCGCCCTGTGCCAGAGCCGAATTCATCACATCCGCCGCGTGGACGAGGAGCTCCCCGAGCCGGCGGCGCGCCAACGCCGAGGCCGGGCGGAAGCCGTTGACCTGCGCCCGCCACAGCGATTCGTCGGCATAGATGTTGCCGACACCGGACACCACGGTTTGGTCCAGCAGCTGGCGCTTGATCTCGGAGTCCTTGCGGCGCAACACATTCACCACGGCGTCCGGATCGAATGCGGGATCCAGCGGATCCCGGGCGATGTGCGCCACCGGCACGGGCACGACGCTGCCGTCGACCTCGACCAGATCGCACACCTGCCAGCCACCGAACGTCCGTTGGTCGACGAAACTCAGCTCGGTACCGTCGTCGAGCACGGCCGCGATGCGCAGGTGCGACGGCCGCGCCGGCGGCCCGATCAGCATCTGGCCGCTCATGCCCAGGTGCACCACCAGCGCCTCGTCACCGTCGAGGGTCAGCCACAGGTACTTTCCGCGGCGGCCCGTCCCGGTGATCCGGCGCCCGGCCAGCCGACCGGCCAGATCCGCCGGACCGTTGTCGTGCCGTCGCACCGCGCGCGGGTGCAGCACCCGTACCGTGGTGAAACCCTTTGCCACGACATGTGTTTCGAGGCCGCGGCGGACGACCTCGACCTCGGGCAGCTCAGGCATTGCTGACGGCGTCAGCGTCGGGATCGACCGCGGGACTGGCCTCAAGCGCCTGGTACGCCGCCGCGGCGGCGTGCTGTTCGGCTTCCTTCTTGGTGCGCCCCGTACCTTCGCCGTAGTCGACGCCGCCCACCACCGCGCGCGCGGTGAACTCCTTGTCGTGCTCCGGACCGGTGGACGTCACGACGTAGGACGGGACGCCGATCCGGCGGGCCGCGGACAACTCCTGCAGGCTGGTCTTCCAGTCCAGACCCGCACCGAGGCTCGCCGCGGTGTCGAGCGCGGCGCTGAACAGCCCCATCACCACGGTCTGGGCCACCTCATGGCCGTGCTCGACATACGTGGCACCGAGCAGTGACTCGAGTCCGTCGGCCAGCAGGTTCGCCTTCTGGGCGCCGCCGCTGGCCATCTCGCCGCGGCCCAGCAGCAGGTAGCTGCCCAGCCCGTCGGGAGTGAGGCTGCGCGCGATCTCGGCCAGCGCCTGGGTGTTGACCACCGCGGACTTGAGCTTGGCCAGCTCGCCTTCACTGCGGTCCGGGTAGCGGCGGAAAATCTCGGCCGTGATCACCAATCCGAGCACGGCGTCGCCCAGGAACTCCAGCCGCTCGTTGGTCGGCAGACCGCCGTTCTCATACGCGTAGCTGCGGTGGGTCAGCGCCACGGTCAGCAGATCGTCGGGCAACTGCACGCCCAGCGCTGCCAGCAGCGGCGCACGATCTACCGTCACGAACCGTCCTCCGACGAGGCCCCGTCGGAGTCGGAGGTTTCCGGCAGCAGCGCCGACAACTTCGCCCACCGCGGGTCGATCTTGTCGTGGTGATGGCCCGGTTCGGCGTCGAGCAGGCGCACACCGCAATCCGGGCACAGTCCCGGGCAGTCCGGTGTGCACAACGGCGAGAACGGCAGCGTCAGCCCGACCTCGTCGATGATCGACTGTTCGAGATCCACGGCGTCGTCGACGACGTGGCCGACCTCGTCTTCCTCGGTGGTGGCCTCGGTCGTGCTGTCGGGATATGCGAACAGCTCGGTGAGGTCGACGGTGACGTGCCCGGACAGCGGGTTGAGGCACCGCGAGCACTCGCCGGTGGTCGGCGCGGACACCGATCCCGTCACCAGCACGCCCTCGGACACCGACTGCAGTTGCAGATCGAGTTCGATGGGCGCCCCGGGCGCGATCGCCATCAGATCCAGACCGATCCGCTCGGGACTGGGCACGGTTTCGACGTGCGTGATCATCGACCCGGGCCGGCGGCCCAATCGGGCGATGTCAATGGTCAGCGGACTCGGGCCAGGCATTGCTCAATCCTACGTCGGCGCCGATCGTCGACCGGACGCCATTCCCGCAAAGCGGTTCAGCGCTGGGCGTAGTCGTGCGTGCCGGCGGCGGTGCGCAGCTGGTGCCGGCCCCGGCTGACCGAGCGCAGGGTGCCCTGGAGGTGCTCCTCGAACTCGGCGAGCTTGGTGTCGACGTAGATGTCGCACTCGCCCCGCAGGCGGTCGGCCTCGGCGTGCGCGGAATCGATCATGCGGGTGGCCTCGGCGTGGGCGGTCTGAACCACCTCGGTCTCGGACACCAGGCGCTGCTGCTCCTTGATGCCCTCCTGCACGGCCTTCTCGTAGGACAGGTTGCCGCTCTCGAGCAGCCGGTCGACCTCGGCCTTGGCCCGGTTGGTGCTGGCCTCGTACTCGCGCTTGGCGGTGCTGGCGATCCGGTTGGCCTCTTCGCGGGCCTCGACGACCATGCGCTCGCTGTGCGCACGCGCCTCGGAGACCATCCGGTCGGCCTGCGCCTTCGCGTCGGCCAGCAGCCGGTCCGCCTCGGCGCGGGCGTGGTTGACCAGCGAATCCGCCTCGGCCGTGGCCGACGACACCATCGAGTCGGCATGCTGCTTGGCCTCGCGCAGCATCCCGTCGCGCGCGTCGAGGACGTCCTGGGCGTCGTCCAGTTCGCCCGGGATCGCGTCCTTGATGTCGTCGAGCAGTTCCAGAACATCGCCCCGCGGCACCATGCAGCCCGCGGTCATCGGCACTCCGCGTGCCTCTTCCACGATCGCGCCGAGCTCGTCCAGCGCCTCAAATACTCGGTACACGGCAACATCCTCCAGGCGTAGTTGGTTGTTACCAGTGTGCCTGTTGTTACTCGTGTGACTCGGCTTTGCCGACCGGTGTGTCGCGACCTATCCGGCCAGCTTGGCCTGCAGGCGCTTGTTCACCACCGCGGGCAGCAGGTCCGTGACATCGCCGCCGAGGGCCGCCACCTCCTTGGCCAACGACGACGACACGAACGAGAACTGCGGCTTGGTCGCGACGAAGAAGGTATCGACGCCGGCGACGTGCCGGTTCATCTGCGCCATCTGCAGCTCGTACTCGAAGTCGGTCCCGGTGCGCAGGCCCTTGACGATGGCCGTCAGCCCGCGCGCCCGGGCGAAGTCGACGACGAGCCCCGACCCGGCCTCGGCGCGCAGGTTCGGCAGGTGCGACGTCGCCTCGGTGATCATCGCGATGCGTTCCTCGGCGGTGAACATGCCCTTCTTGTTGGGGTTCACCAGCACCGCCACCACCACCTCGTCGAACTGGGCCGCCGCCCGCTCGAAGACATCGAGGTGACCAAGGGTTATCGGATCGAAGGATCCCGGGCAGACCGCACCACTCATAGCCCATGACGGTACAAGGCGCAGCCGGCTCAGGCCCGACTGGTCAGCCGGCCCACTCCGCCATTTCCAGTCGGGTGTCGCCGTAGCGCCGCTCCTTCAGCACGGTCCAGCCGGCCGGCCAGACGAGCGCTGGGCCGGACGCCGGGCGCTCGATCACCGCGACGGCACCCTCGGCCAGCCAGCCGCCCGAAACGAGTTGCCCGACAACGGCTTCCACGTCGGCGGCCGGCACGTCGTAGGGCGGGTCCGCGAACACCAGGTCCACCGGCCGCGGCGCCGTCGTCGCCGTCACGCTGGACGCCGTCCCGCACCGCACGACGGCGCCGTCGACCCCGAGTTCGGCGATGTTGCGCGAGATCACCGCCGCGGCGCGCCGGTCGGCCTCCACGAACAGGGCCGACGCCGCACCGCGCGACAGCGCCTCCAATCCGAGCGCCCCCGATCCGGCGTACAGGTCGAGCACCCGGGCCCCGTCGAAGTCCACCCGGGCCGCCAGCACGTTGAACAGCGACTCGCGGACCCGATCCGTCGTCGGCCGAGTCCCTTTGGCGGGCACCGAGATCCGGCGGCCGCCGTGGCGGCCGCCGATGATCCGGGTCAGCTGATCACCACGAGCAGATCGCCACCTTCCACGCCCGCGGTGGGGGTGACGGCGATCCGCGCGACGGTACCGGCCTTGGGTGCGGTGATGGCCGCCTCCATCTTCATGGCCTCGATGGTGGCGATGGTCTGGCCCGCATCGACCTGGTCACCGACCGCGACGCCGACCGTGACGACACCCGCGAACGGGGCAGCGACATGGTCCGGGTTGGTGCGATCGGCCTTCTCGGCAGCCGGCACGTCCGCGGCAATGGCGCGGTCACGCACCAGTACGGGCCGCAGCTGCCCGTTGATCAGGCACAACACGGTACGCATGCCGCGCTCGTCGGGCTCGGACACCGCTTCCAGGCCGATGAGCAGCTCGACGCCCTTCTCCAGCTGCACGCGGTGCTCTTCGCCGCGGCGCAGGCCGTAGAAGAACTGGTTGGCACTCAGCCTCGAGGTGTCGCCGTACTCCTCGCGGTGCGCCAGGAACTCCTTCGTCGGGCCGGGGAACAGCAGCCGGTTCAGGGCACCCTGGCGCACGGGACCGGGGGTCGCCAGCTGGGCCTCGTCCTCCGCGGTCAGCTGCTGCTCGGGCCGGGCCGGGCCGCGGCCCTCCAATGCCTTGCTGCGCAAGGGCTCCGGCCAGCCGCCGGGCGGGTCACCCAGCTCGCCGCGCAGGAATCCGATGACGCTGTCCGGGATGTCGTAGCGCGACGGGTCGGCCGCGAAGTCATCGGCGGTGACGTGCGCACCGACCAGCGACAGGGCCAGGTCACCGACCACCTTGCTCGACGGTGTCACCTTCACCAGGCGGCCGAGGATGCGGTCGGCACCGGCGTAGGCGTTCTCGATCTCCTCGAACTGGTCCCCCAGGCCCAGCGCGATGGCCTGCTGGCGCAGGTTGCTCAGCTGGCCACCGGGGATTTCGTGGGTGTAGACGCGGCCGGTCGGCGCCGGCAGGCCGGACTCGAACGGCGCGTAGACCCGGCGCAGCGCCTCCCAGTACGGCTCGAGGTCGCAGACCGCCTCCAGCGACAGGCCGGTGTCGTACTGCGTGTGCGCGGCCGCCGCGACGATGGACGACAGCGCGGGCTGGCTGGTGGTCCCGGCCAGCGGCGCCGAGGCACCGTCGACCGCGTCGGCGCCGGCCTGCCAGGCGGCCATGTACGTCGCCAGCTGCCCGCCCGGGGTGTCGTGGGTGTGCACGTGCACCGGCAGGTCGAAGCGAGACTTCAACGCCGACACCAGTTTTGCCGCGGCCGGCGGTCGCAGCAGACCGGCCATGTCCTTGATGGCCAGCACGTGCGCACCGGCTTCGACGATCTCGTCGGCAAGCTTGAGCCAGTAGTCCAGCGTGTAGATCGTCTCGCCGGGATTCATCAGGTCGCCGGTGTAGGACATCGCGACTTCGGCCACCGCGGAACCGGTTTCGCGCACCGCCTCGATGGCGGGACGCATCGACGAGACGTTGTTGAGCGCGTCGAAGATCCGGAAGATGTCGATGCCGGTCGCCGTGGCCTCTTCGACGAACGCCGATGTCACCAGCTCCGGGTACGGCGTGTAGCCGACGGTGTTGCGGCCGCGCAGCAGCATCTGCAGACAGATGTTGGGCATCGCCTCACGCAGTGCGGCCAGGCGCTCCCACGGATCCTCCTTCAGGAAGCGAAGGCCCACATCATATGTGGCGCCACCCCAGCACTCGACCGACAGCAGCTGCGGCGTCGACCGGGCGATGTAGGGCGCGATCTCCAGCAGGCCCGTGGACCGCACGCGGGTGGCGAGCAGCGACTGGTGCGCGTCGCGGAAGGTGGTGTCGGTGACGCCCACGGCCGGGGTGTCACGCAGCCAGCGCGCGAAGCCTTCCGGCCCCAGCTCGTCCAGCCGCTGCTTCGACCCCGCGGGCGGCGCCGCCTTCAGGTCGACGGCGGGCAGCTTGTCGCGCGGGTACACCGCCGCCGGCCGCGGCCCGTGCGGCTGGTTGACCGTCACATCGGCCAGGTAGTTGAGGATCTTGGTGCCACGGTCGGCGCTGCTGCGCGCGGTCAGCAGCTGCGGGCGCTCGTCGATGAACGACGTCGTCACCTTGCCGGCGACGAAGTCGGGGTCGTCGAGCACCGCCTGCAGGAACGGGATGTTCGTCGAGACGCCGCGGATGCGGAACTCGGCCAGCGCCCGCTTGGCGCGCGCCACGGCCGTCGTCAAATCCCTTCCGCGACAGGTCAATTTGACCAGCATGGAATCGAAGTGCGCCGACACCTCGGCACCGAGGTTGGTGCCGCCGTCGAGCCGGATGCCGGCGCCACCCGGGGTGCGGTAGGCGGTGATGCGGCCGGTGTCGGGCCGGAAGCCGTTGGCGGGATCCTCGGTGGTGATGCGGCACTGCAGCGCGGCGCCGCGGGCCTGCATGGTCTCCTGGCTCAGACCCAGCTCCTCGAGCGACGAGCCGGAGGCGATACACAACTGCGACGCGACGAGGTCGACCGCGGTGATCTCCTCGGTGACGGTGTGCTCGACCTGGATGCGCGGGTTCATCTCGATGAACACGTGCTGGCCGCGCTGGTCGACGAGGAACTCGACGGTGCCGGCGCACGTGTAGCCGATCTGCCGTGCGAAGGCCACGGCGTCGTTGCACATGCGCTCCCGCAGTTCGGGATCCAGGTTCGGCGCGGGCGCCAGTTCGATGACCTTCTGGTGCCGGCGCTGGACGCTGCAGTCGCGCTCGAACAGGTGCATGACGTTGCCGTGGGTGTCGGCGAGGATCTGCACCTCGATGTGCCGCGGGTTGACGACGGCCTGCTCCAGGAACACCGTCGGGTCACCGAAGGCCGAATCGGCTTCGCGGGACGCCGCTTCGATGGCTTCGCGCAGGTCGGCCGGGTCGGCCACGCGGCGCATACCGCGGCCACCACCACCGGCGACGGCCTTGACGAACAACGGGAACTGCATCTGCTCGGCGGCGGCGAGGAGGTCGTCGACCGACGACGACGGCTCCGACGAGGCCAGCACGGGCAGCCCCGCGGCGCGGGCCGATTCGATGGCGCGCGCCTTGTTGCCGGTCAGTTCGAGAATGTCGGAGCTGGGCCCGACGAAAGTGATGCCCGCGGCGGCGCAGGCGGCCGCCAGTTCGGGGTTCTCCGACAGGAAGCCGTAGCCCGGGTAGATCGCGTCGGCGCCGCATGCCAACGCGGTGGCGACGATGTCGTCGACGTTCAGGTACGCCCGGACCGGATGGCCTTTCTCCCCGATCTGATACGACTCGTCAGCCTTGAGCCGATGCAGCGAGTTGCGGTCTTCGAACGGGTACACCGCGACGGTGGCGATACCCAGTTCGTTGGCTGCGCGAAAGGCCCGGATCGCGATCTCACCGCGGTTGGCCACCAGGAGTTTGGAAATCACCCAGTGACCCTAGCGGTTACGGCCAGCTGAAGCACTAGATCAGCGTGGACCAATAACTCCAGAATCGATCAAGGATCAGCAGGGCGATCGCGGTGATCCACACGGCATACAGCGGCCACCGCCACTGGTACAGGGTGTCCACCACTTTGTTGCCAGCAGCCAAGGGCCGCAACGCAATTGACGCCACCACGATCAGCAGCGCCATGGTGACGACCCAGACCACCATGCAGTACGGGCACAGGGCGCCGATCTCGTACAGGCTCTGGTAGATCAGCCAGTGCACGAACACCGCACCCAGCAGCGTGCCACCGGCCAGACCCGCCCAGTACCACCGCGGCAGCCGCACGCCCGCGACGGCGAGCACGCCGGTCACGATCACCACGCTGAAGGCGGCGATGCCCAGGAGCGGGTTCGGGAATCCGAACAGCGAGGCCTGTTTGGTCAGCATCACCGACCCGCAGGACAGCACCGGGTTGATGCTGCACGACGGGACGTACGACGGGTTCTGCAGCTGCCGGACCTTCTCGACGGTCAGCACGAACGCGGCGACCTCGCCGATGATGCCGGCGAGGAGAATCCAGACGGCGGCGGGGCGGCTGACCGCCACCCCCACCTGCCGCTGCGACGTGTCGACGTCGGTCACTGGTGCGGTGCCGGAGCGGGCTGCGGTGCCGGGGCACCCGGGGCCGGAGCGGCGGGGGCTGCCGGTGCGGCGGGCAGGTTCGGCAGATCCGGCGCGACGGCCTTGATCTTCTCGATCAGGCTGTTCGGGTCGCCGTTCGGGACCAGGCTGGTCTCGGTGCCGTTGATCTTGATGGTCGGGGTGCCCTGAATCTCGGCGTTGCGGGCCATGTTGTTGACCATCTCGGTGTAGACGCCGTTCTCGACGCACTTGCTGACCGGATCGTTCGGGCCGACGGCGACACCGGACTGGCGTGCGTACTCGAGCAGCTTGGCGTTGTCGGGGAACGTCGCCGCGGTCTCCTCGGGCTGGTTCTTGTACAGCGCTTCGTGGAATCGCCGGAACGCGGCCTTGTCCTCGTCGGCGACGCAGTAAGCCATGGCGCCGGCGCGCGTCGAGTACGACTTCGGGTCACCACGGCCGATGATCGAGACGATGTTGTAGTCGACGGCGATGTCGCCGTTGTCGATCAGCTTGGCGATGGTCGGGCCGTACGTCTTCTCGAAGACACCGCAGACCGGGCAGAGGAAATCCTCGTAGATCGCGAGGGTGACCTTCGGGTCCTTGGTGCCGGGGTTGGTGACGACGTTGCTCGCCGCGATCTGGACCGCCTGCACCTTGTGCGGGTCGGCCTTGGGCTTGCCGTTCATGACGATGTACGCCACCAGTACCACCGCGAAGATGATGACAAGCGCGGTCAGCCCGCCCTTGACCACCCAGTCCCGCTTGCGGTCCGCAGCCTTCAGGTCATAGCTGGCGTTCTTCGATGACTTCGACGATTTCGACGGCACGGCGTCAAGGGTACCGACGCCGTCCCCGAACTCGGCCGGAGCCGTACCTCAGCGGGTGAGGTGTGCCCGGAACGCGGAGATGAAGTCCGCCGTCGCGACCGCGCTGTCGCCGCCGAGCGGGAAGAAGTTCGCGAAGGCGTGGACCAGGGATCCGTACCTGCGGTGGTCCACCGGCACGCCGGCGGCGGCCAGTGCCGCGGCGTAGGCGTCGCCTTCGTCGCGCAGCGGATCGAACCCACCGGTGAGCACGAGCGCGGGCGGCAGACCCGACAGATCGTCGGCCAGCAGCGGCGACACCCGCGGATCCGCCGGATCGAGCGCCGATTCGGCGAGGTAGTTGGCCCGGAACCAGTCCATGTCGACCTTGCTCAGGAAGTAGCCGTCGGCGAACAGCACCTTCGACCGGGTGTCGCCCGCGAAATTCGTGACCGGATAGATCAGCAACTGCAGGGCCGGCAGCGGCGCGCGGTTGTTCCGGGCCAGCTGAGAGACGACGGCCGCCAGGTTGCCGCCGGCGCTGTCGCCACCCACGGCGATCCTTGCCGGGTCGGCGCCCAGCCGCGCCGCATTCTCCACACACCAGAGATAGGTGGCGTAGCAGTCGTCGGAGGCGGCCGGAGCCGGGTGCTCGGGGGCCAGCCGGTACTCGACGGAGACGACGTGCACGCCGGCGTCCCGGCTGATGAGCCGGCACAGCCCGTCATGCGACTCGATGCCGCCGACGACGAATCCGCCGCCGTGGAAGAAGACCAGCAGCGGCGCGGGCCCGGTGGTGTCGGCCCGGTAGTGCCGGGCGCGCAGGGGTTCGACCGGACCGGGAACCGTGAAGTCGCTCGTCGTCACGGCGATGGCCGGGTCGAGGTACTGCGACAACGCCAGCAGCTGAGTGCGCGAGACGTTGATGTCGCTGCTCACGACCAGGCCCCCGGCGCCGGTGGCGTTCTGCGCCGCCAGCATCAGCTGCAGGGTGGTGTCCAGGGTGTTGCCGTCGATCGTGACGCGACGCCCGCCGAGCAGCACGCGCTTCAGCCGGTCGGGAATCTTGGGGAGGACGCGCAGGGCGATGCCGCCGGCCCGGGTCAGGACCGCCAGGCGCAGGCGGTTGGGCCGTCCGACCGGATGCTCGGGCCGGACGACCAGTTCGGCGTCGGTTGTCGCTGCCGACAGCTCAGCGTCGCCTGGCATGCTCATTGTCATGGCTGATCCTTCAGGTGCTCCGAGTCCAACACTGACGCTCAACGACGGTACGTCCATTCCCGTGGTGGGTCTCGGGGTGTGGCAGACACCGGCCGAGGACACCGAACGCGCCGTCAGTGCAGCATTGCACGCCGGATATCGCCATATCGACACCGCCGCGGCCTACGGCAACGAGGACGGCGTCGGCCGGGCCGTCGCCGCCTCCGGCATTCCGCGCGAGGACGTCTTCATCGTCACCAAGCTGTGGAACTCCGACCAGGGTTATGAGAAGACCCTCGCCGCGTTCGACGCCAGCATGGCGCGGTTGGGGCTCGATTACCTCGACCTGTACCTGATCCACTGGCCGACGCCCGCCCAGAACCTGTTCATCGACACGTTCAAGGCTTTCGCCCACCTGCGCGACCAGGGCCGGATCCGCGCGATCGGCGTCAGCAACTTCGAGCCCGAGCACCTCAAACTGCTCATCGACGCCACCGGGATCGTGCCCGCGGTGAACCAGATCGAGCTGCATCCGCGGCTACCGCAGGCCGAACTGCGGGAAACGCACGCCCGCTACGGCATCGCCACCGAGGCCTGGAGCCCGCTGGGCCAGGGTTCCCTGCTCGCGGACCCGATCGTCACCACCATCGCGGAGCGACACGGAAAAACGCCAGCACAGGTGCTGATTAGGTGGCATATACAGCTGGGTAATATCGTCATCCCGAAATCGGTGAACCCAGACCGGATTGCGAGCAATTTCGACGTGTTTGATTTCGAGCTGAGCGAAGCGGACATCGCGTCCATCGCGACCCTCGACAACGGCACCCGCCTGGGCCCGGATCCACGAACATTCAACTTCACAGGGTAGGTGACATGGCCTCCGCAGAGATTCCCAATGTGGCGCTCCACGACGACAACACGATCCCGGCGCTCGGCCTCGGTGTCGCCGAGCTGTCGGACGCCGACACCGAGCGCGCCGTCTCGGCTGCGCTCGAGATGGGCATCCGCCTGATCGACACCGCCGCCGTCTACGGCAACGAGGAAGCCGTCGGGCGGGCCATCGCGTCGTCGGGTATCCCGCGCGCCGAGATCTTCGTGACGACCAAGCTGGCCAACGCCGACCAGGGTTTCCAGGCCGGTCAGGACGCCTTCAAGGTCAGCCTGGAGAAGCTGGGCATGGAGTACGTGGACCTGTACATGATCCACTGGCCGGCCGGCGACATCAGCAAGTACGTGGACAGCTGGGGCGCCCTGATCAAGCTGCACAACGACGGCACCGCGAAGTCCATCGGCGTCTGCAACTTCTCGGACGAGGACCTGTCGACCATCATCGACCTGAGCTACGTCAGCCCGGTGGTCAACCAGATCGAGCTGCACCCCCTGCTCAACCAGTCGGCGCTGCGCGCGGTGCACGCCGAGCGCGGCATCGTCACGCAGGCCTACAGCCCGCTGGGCGTCGGGAACCTGCTGACCCACCCGACCGTGCAGTCCGTCGCCGCCGAGTACGGCAAGACCCCGGCCCAGGTGCTGATCCGGTGGAGCCTGCAGCTCGGCAACTCGGTCATCCCCCGCTCGTCGTCGCCGGAGCGCATCGCCGAGAACCTCGACGTGTTCGGCTTCGAGCTGGCCGCCGAGCACATGGACGCCCTGAACGGGTTGGACGACGGCACGCGCTACCGCCCGGACCCGGCCACCTACACCGGCATCTGAGGCACCGGCGGTTCATCAACCGATACCGACACAAGTGGTCGTTCTCCCATCGGGGAGGACGACCATTTGTGTTTGGCGCGAACGAATTTGGGTAGTCGCGACGGGCGCCTGGGCTGCCTTGTCACAGATGTGCCCAGTGGGTCACGTGGGTCGATTGTGGAAAAACTCGCAGCAATTGATTCGTGTTAACTATCCCACTATTACCCCCGGTGCGTTAATTTGATATTGCGTCCATTTATTCCGGCGCAACCAGACATCATCGAGCAGGGGGTTCGAGAAATGGTTCATTCATTCAAGAGCACTTCGCAATTAACGGCTCCGACAATTGGTCGCTTCTCCCAGCGCTTGCTATTGGGTGCGGCAACAATTGGCATGGGCGCATTGCTATTCACATTCGGAGCGGGCACAGCACAGGCCGACACCTCCACCACCGGTGTGGCGGGCCACAGCAACGCACCCACCTCGAGCGCGAGGGCGGCAGCCGCGGGCAGCCCGGTGGGCGGCATCGCGGGCGCACTCGACGGCACGGTGAAGACAGTGGCCGGTGCGCTCCACGGCACCACCAAGACGCTGGCCGCTGACCTCAACGGCACCACCCACACCGTCGCCGCCGACCTCGACGGCACCACCAAGACCGTCGCGGGCGGACTGCACAACACCACCAAAACGGCCGCGGGCGCACTCGATGGCACCACCAAGACCGTCGCCGGCGCACTCAACGGCACCCTGAAGACGATCGGCGGCATTTTCGGACGCCGCTAACGGATACCGCAACAGACAGGAGCGAATTTGGCATCAGGCTGCGGCGAATTGTTGACCGATTGCTGAATTGACGGCATTTCGACCCGAAATTCAGTCGCCCCGTCATCGGTCATTTCGCCGTGGTCGTATGAGCAGATATTGGTTGCCGAGACGTGGTAGCTCGGCAACCAATATCTGCGCAATTCCCACCGCCTCGGCTCGAAATTAGCGGTTCCACTGATCTCAGGAATGCCAGCAAACGATTCCCTGCTCTTTTTTGTGCGGAATCGCTCATACCGGCAACGAAATCGCGGAATCTCGGCGATGTACTGGAACCAGCTGACCTAGTTCACCGGGCAGGTGGCCGCGGCATCGCGCAGGACGGGCACCGACGGCGCGTCCACGGGCAGCCCATAGCCACGCAGCACCGCGATGTACTGCACGGCGTACTGGCACCAGAAGCCGTGGTTCGGCGGCATCCAGTCCGAGGGCTGCTTGTCGCCCTTGTCCTGGTTCGCTTTTCCCGACACCGCGAGCAGATTCGCCGGATCGTTGGCGAACCGCAGCCGGAGTTCGTCATTCCAGTCCCTGGCGCCGAGGTCCCAGGCCAGCGCGAGCGGCACGATGTGGTCGATCTGCACCGCGGCACCGATCTGGTTGCCGCGGGTGAATGCGATGGTGTCGTTGGTGTAGGGGTCGCGGAGGACGCCGGTCTTCACCGCCTGCGGGCAGCGCTTGATCGACACGATGGTCTTGTCGGTGAGATCCCGGTTCAGGATGTCGTTGCGGGTGTCGCAGCCATTGTGGCCCTCGGGCGCCGAAGTGTCGTCGGTCCAGGGCTCGCCGAACGCCGCGCGCCGGTAGTTCGGGTCACGCACCCGCCGCGGGATGACGGCCAGGCCCGCCAGGATGTCGGTGCCGGGAGCGATGGTCGGGACGACGGCGCCGTCGACACCATCGGCGACCGCCGCCGGTTCGTCGGCCGTGCCGACCTGGATGGCCACCACCACCGCCAGCACCACAGCCGCCACCAACCACAGCAGGCGCTTCACGCCTTGTCCAGGTACTCGACGCGATCGGTGTCGACGAATTGGGCGGCGAGTGCGGACATGCCCGGATCATCCGGATTCTGCGCGTAGGCCGCCTGACAGAAGGCGCGGGCCGACTCGATGACTTCCTGGTGATCGGCCAGCGACAGGAACCGCAGATGCCCGGCCCGTCCGGATTGGTTGAGACCGAGGACGTCGCCTTCGCGGCGCTCCTGCAGGTCGAGATCGGCCAGTTCGAAGCCATCGAGGGTGCCGGCCACCGCCTCCAGCCGGGCACCGGCTTTCGATCCCGGCGGCAGCTTCGTCGCGAGCAGGCACAAGCTGGCGTGCGAGCCGCGGCCGATGCGGCCGCGCAGCTGGTGCAGCTGGCTGATGCCGAAGCGGTCCGCGTCCATCACGACCATGACCGTCGAGTTGGGCACGTCGACGCCGACCTCGATGACGGTGGTGCACACCAGCACGTCGATCTGTCCGGCGCGGAAGGCCGACATGATGGCGTCCTTCTCGTCACCGGGCAGCCGGCCGTGCATGAGCCCCAGCTTGAGGTCCTTCAGTGGCCCGGCCCGCAGCTTGTTGTACAGCTCGACGACCGTCACCGGCGGCGGTCCGGCCTGATTCTTCTCGTCGCCCGTCTTGTCGTTCTCGTCGATCCGGGAGGCCACCACGTAGGCCTGCCGTCCCGCCGCGACCTCTTCACGGATGCGGGCCCACGCCCGGTCGAGCCACGCCGGTTTCTGGGTGACGAAGATGGTCTTGGTGTCGATCGGCTGCCGGCCGCGCGGCAGCTCCCGCATGGTGGAGGTCTCCAGGTCCCCGTACACCGTCAGCGCCACGGTGCGCGGGATCGGGGTGGCGGTCATGACCAGCAGGTGTGGCGTCAGACCGTCGGGGGCCTTGGCACGCAACCGATCTCGCTGCTCCACCCCGAACCGGTGCTGCTCGTCGACCACCACCATGCCGAGCCGGTCGAATTCCACGGCGTCCTGCAGCAGGGCGTGGGTGCCGATCACGATGCCGGCCCGCCCGCTCGACACTTCCTCGCGCACCTGGCGCTTCTGCTGCGCGGTCATGGACCCGGTCAGCAGCGCCACCGAGGTTGCATCATCGGGGGCACCGAGCTGGCCCGCCATGGCGAGCGGTCCCAGCACGTCGCGAACCGACCGCGCGTGTTGCACGGCAAGCACTTCCGTCGGCGCGAGCAGCGCGCACTGGTATCCGGCGTCGACCATCTGCAGCATGGCGATCAGAGAGACGATGGTCTTGCCCGAGCCGACCTCACCCTGCAGCATCCGATTCATCGGCCTCGACTCGGACAACTCTGCCGACAGCACCTCGAGCACGTCACGTTGACCCGCGGTCAGTTCGAACGGCAGCCGGTCACGCAGGGCGGCCGCGAGACCGGTGTCGATCGGCGGTGCCGGCGGACCGGACTGTGATTGGGTGCCGTGCCGGCGGGCGGCCAGCGCCCACTGCAGCCCGGCGGCCTCGTCGAAAGTCAGCCGCTCCCTGGCCTGTTCGCGATCGGCTTCGCGCTCGCCGAGGTGAATGTCGCGCAGCGCCTGGTCCTCCGAGATCAGGCCCCGCTGCGCCCGGATGGATTCCGGCAGCGGATCGGCTATCGGGTCCAGCACGGCGAGGACCTGCAGGATGCACGCGTAGATGTCCCAGCTCTGCACCTTCGCGCACGCCGAGTAGATCGGGAAGAACTCCCGCTCGAACGCCGACATCTGGAGTTCGCCGTGCATCTTCTCGGAGGCGTCGGCGATCTTCTTCAGCGCCGGCGAACCGAACGTGCGGCCGGCCCCGGAACCCAGCACGAGGTGCGCGGGATGCGTCAATTGCATTGTGCGCCCGTAGAATCCGACCACGCCCGACAGCATCACGCGGGTGCCCTCGACGAGTGACTTCTTGAGGAACTTGGCGTTGAAGAAGGTTGCGGTGACCTTCGGGTTGCGGTTGCCCAAGGTCACCACCAGGTATTCGCGCTTGGGCGCCCGGTTGGTCCAGCGCGTCTCCGCTTTGGTGATGACGTCGACGAACGTGACGTGGTCGCCTTCTTCCGGCAGCTCGGTGTCCTCGCCGAGCACCGTCATGCCCTGGCTGTACTTGCGCGGGTAGTGCCGCAACAGATCGTTGACGGTGCGGATACCGAGGAATTCTTCCAGCGGCGCAGCCGATTTCGCGCCCAGTACGTGCACCAGTGAGTCGGTCAGCGCGACCACCGCTACTCCACCCCTATCAGAAGCGCATCGCCGCGGTGACCGGTGTGATAGGTCACCAACTCGGCCGCCAGGTGTTCCTGGCGCACATGCTCGGCCAGCGCGACGCCCACCTCGGCGTCGACGCCGGCGCCGGTCAGCACCGTGACCAGTTCTCCGCCCGACGACAGCAGCAGGTCGATGAGCCCGCTGGCGGCACTGACCAGGTCGTGCCCGACGATCAGCACCTCGTCACCGGCGATGCCCAGTCCGTCGCCCGGGCGGCACCGGCCGGCCCAGGTCAGCGCCGCCTCGGTGGCGATCCGTACCGAGCCGTGCCGGGCGCCCGCCGCGGCGCGCGCCATGTTGTAACCGTCGTCGACGGCCTGCCGGGTGGGGTCGTGCACGGCCAGCGCGGCCAGTCCCTGCACCATGGATCCGGCCGGTACCGGCACGACGTCCATGCCCCAGCTGATCGCCGTGGCGCAACCGGCCACCAATTCCTCGGCGGCCAGAAAACCGTTGGGCAACACCATGATCTGCGCGGCACCCGTGCCGACCAGCCCGGCGAGGAACTGCTGCGCGCTGACCGGTCCGCCGTCGGGCCGCAGCACGTGCGCACCCTCGCCGCCGAACAACTCCCCCGCGCCGTCGCCGTCGACGATCGCCAGCACGGCACGGTCGCGGCTCCAGCCGCCCGACGGCCGGGCCCCGGCGGCCCCGAGCAGCGCGGTGACCTGAATCCTGCTGACAGCGCCCAGATCGAGAGCGGCCTCGATCGCGGCGCCGGCGTCGTCGGCGTGTACGTGCACGCTGTATTGGCCGCCGGCGACGGCGGTGGCGATGGCAACGGATTCACCGAGCCGCACCAGCCGGGCCCGCAACACCTCGACGTTGTCCGGGTCGCAGTCACCCAGCAGGTACATCACCTCGAATTGTGGTGGCGCGCCGTTGATTTCGTGGTGGTCATGATGGTCGTGATCGTGGTGGCCGTCGCCGTGCGCTGTCCGCGAGTGGCCCGGCTGGTACTGCGGCCGGGGCGTCGAGCTGCCGGACAGCGTCGCAGTCAGGGCATCGAGCAGGACCAGCAGACCGCGCCCGCCGGCGTCGACGACGCCCGCTTCCGCGAGCACGTCGAGCTGATCGGGGGTGCGCTCGAGCGCCACCGCGGCGGCGTCCGAGACGGCGGCCGCCATGGTCGCGAGGTCGGTCACGCCGTCCAGGCTCTCGGCTTCCAGCGCGGCCGCCTGCAGCACCGACACGATGGTGCCCGGCACGGTCTGCCCGACCGAGGCGACGGCCAATACCTGGGCGTGGTGCAGGGCCGCGGTGAATTCCGGCGCCGTGATCTCGCCGCACTCCCGGTCCTCACCACGTTGCAATGCGGCCTCGGCCACCACGTCCGCCACGCCGCGGAGGATCTGGGACAGGATGACGCCCGAGTTGCCGCGGGCGCCGTGCAGCGCCCCGGCCGACAACGCGGCCGAGACGGCCACCACGTCGTTGCCCGCCGCGTTCACGGCCTCGTCGGCCTGCGCGGCGGCGGCACGCATGGTGAACAACATGTTGGTGCCGGTGTCGGAATCCGCGACGGGATAGACGTTCAGCCGGTTGATCTCGTCGGTGTGGGCGATGAGATGCAGGACCGCGGTATGAGCCCAGTCACGTAAGGCGATCCCATCCAGCGGACGGGGTGTGCGACCCACGCCAGCTGACATGTGACCTCCATCGCGTCCGCCCGGGTTCACCCCGATTCTCCAGTCGCCCCGCCGGGTGCCCCTCGGCGCCCCGCCAGCCTAGCCACTGGCCCCGACAAATCTCCTGACCAGCTCCCGTGGAACACCGGCCACCAGACCCATTTTGGTGATCGTCGGGCCGCCCGGTATCCTGGTCAGGTTGTCTGTTCGCGCCGCACAACCCTGTGGCCGTCGGACTCAGACCCCAAGTACTGATTTTCGAGGAGTTCTTCATGGCCGCCGTGTGCGACATCTGCGGAAAGGGACCGGGCTTCGGCATGTCCGTCTCGCACTCCCACCGTCGGACCAACCGCCGCTGGGATCCGAACATCCAGACCGTGCGTGCCGTGGATCGTCCGGGCGGCAACCGCAAGCGCGTCAACGCCTGCACCTCCTGCCTCAAGGCCGGCAAGGTCACCCGCGGCTAGTTTCGGCTACCGCCGGGCGGCTTGATCCCGCCTGACAACTGAAAGCTTCACACCAGGGCGCTGCACGAAACCCGTGCAGCGCTTTCGTGTGTCTTCAGACGGTTCGCGGCCGCTCACCAGCCACGAGCGGCCGCATCGTGCACACCAAAATCGGCGTGTCGCCGTGCAGACACGGCCGCTCGCGGGGAATTGGTTAAGGCAGGCGCCAGTCGATGGGTTCCGCGCCGAGGCGCGTCAGCAGCTCGTTGGCCCGGCTGAACGGCCGGGACCCGAAGAACCCGCGCGACGCCGACAGCGGCGACGGGTGCACCGATTCGATGCTCGCGCAGCGTTCGCCGGTGAGCATGGGCTTGAGAGTCTGCGCGTCCCGGCCCCACAACACCGCCACGAGCGGCTGCGGCCGCGCGATCAGGGCGTTGATCGCGCACTCGGTGACGGCCTCCCAGCCTTTCCCGCGGTGCGACGCGGGATTGCCCGGCCGGACCGTCAGCACCCTGTTCAGCATCATGACGCCCTGCTTCGACCACGGGCTCAGGTCACCGCAACTGGGCGGCTCGTAACCCAGGTCGGCGGTGTACTCGGTGAAGATGTTGGACAGGCTGCGCGGCAGCGGCCGCACGTCGGGCGCCACCGAGAAACTCAGCCCGACGGCATGCCCGGGGGTCGGATAGGGGTCCTGGCCGACGATCAGCACCCGCACCTCGTCGAAGGGGAAGGTGAAGGCGCGCAACACATTCTCCCCCGCCGGCAGATAGCCGTGGCCCGCCGCGTTCTCGGCGCGCAGGAATTCACCCATCGCGGCGATTTGCGGCGCGACGGGTTCCAGGGCCGCGGCCCAGCCGGGGTCGATCAGTTCGCGCAGGGGTCGGGCAGTCACGCCAGTACCTTACTGACCGAACGATTCCCAGCCGGCGGCTCCATGCCAAGACGCGCCGTCGACCGTCACGCGCGGCTCCCCGGGCCCGACCGTCCCGATCGCCCGCCAGCCCGCGGGCAGCGCGCCCCCGAAGGTGCCGACCAGCACGTGGTCCTCGCCGCCGCCGAGCACCCAATCGCGGGCATCGCCACCCACCATCGCGGCCGCCGGCGTCAACGTCGCCACGTCGGCCGCGAGCGCTGCCATCGACAGGTCGATCGCCACACCGGAAGCCGCCGCGATGTGGCCGAGGTCGGCGACCAGGCCGTCAGACACGTCCGTCAGCGCCGTCGCGCCGGCCGCTGCGGCGGCCGCGCCCGCTCCGTAATGCACCTGCGGCACCAGATGCCGTCGGCGCAGCTCGTCGAACTCGTGAATACCGGCCTGCCACAAGGTGTATCCGGCACCCGACCAGCCGAGCTCACCGATCACCGCGACGGTGTCGCCCGGTTGCGCACCGGACAGCAGGACGGGCGAGCGGCCGCCCAGATCGCCCAGAACCGTCACCGAGATCACCCACTGCGGCGCGGCCACCAGGTCGCCGCCGACGATGCCGGCACCGAATTTCGTTGCCTCCGACCATAATCCGTCGGACAGGCGTTGGGCGTCCGCAACCTCGGTATCGACCGGCGCCCCGAAACCGACGACGAACGCGTACGCCCGGCCGCCCATGGCTTCGATGTCGGCGGCATTCTGCGCAATTGCCTTGCGCCCCACGTCATGCGGCGTGGACCAGTCCAGCCGGAAATGCCGGCCCTCGACCAGCATGTCGGTGGACACCACGATCCGGCCGTCGGGGACCGTCAGCAGCGCGGCATCGTCACCCGGGCCGACGACGACCTCGGCGGGCTGGGTGCGGCGGGCGGTTATCCGTCCGATCACCGCGAACTCGCCGAGCCCCGCCAGGGTCTCCCCGGATTCCGCGCTGGTCATGGTGGTGGAGTCTATGCAGGCTCACCGCCGTC
The DNA here is from genome assembly GCF_045311035.1 of Mycobacterium sp. SMC-13. Classification (NCBI taxonomy): domain Bacteria; kingdom Bacillati; phylum Actinomycetota; class Actinomycetes; order Mycobacteriales; family Mycobacteriaceae; genus Mycobacterium; species Mycobacterium sp. SMC-13. Next base: position 126,689 of record NZ_JBJIAI010000011.1, on the reverse strand, counting down.
GGCCGCCCCGGGCGACGGGCGCTCTAGAGTGGCCGTCATGACCGAACCCGACGATCCGGATGGCCCGCCGCGCGGCGCCCTCATCGCGGCCGTCGTCGTGGCGGTCGCCGCGATCGTCGGTCTGCTCGCGTATGCCGCGCTGCGGCAGGCCCCTGCCGACGAGCCCGTCGCGCTCCCGCTCGCCGGTGCCCCGGCACCGCAGGCCGACAGCGACCAGTGCCGGGCGCTCCTCGCGACACTGCCGGACACCATGGGCGACTTCCGGCGGGCGACGCTCGCCGACCCCGCCCCGCCCGGGGCCGCCGCCTGGCTGGGCCCGACCGGCATCGACACCGTGGTGCTGCGCTGCGGTGTCGAGCGGCCCGACGATTTCGTGGTCGGCGCGCCGCTGCAGATGGTGAATGCGGTGTCGTGGTTCGAAGCCAGCGGTCCGAGCGCCAGCACCTGGTACGCCGTCGATCACGGCACGCCGGCCACCTACGTCGCGCTGACGCTGCCGCAGGGCTCCGGTCCGACGCCGATCCAGACCGTCTCCGAGCTCATCGAAAAGGTGATGCCGGCCCGGCCACTGGACCCGGCACCGGCCCGTTAGCGCAGGCCGGTCCCCCGCCGGATCGCGGTGTCCACCATGACGCTGAGCAGCGTGGCGTAGTCGACTCCGCTGGCCGCCCACATCTGCGGGTACATCGAGATGGTGGTGAAGCCGGGCATGGTGTTGATCTCGTTGATCACCGGCCCGTTCTCGGTGAGGAAGAAATCGACGCGGGCCAGGCCCTGGCAGTCCAGCGCCTTGAACGCGCGGATGGCCAATTGCCTGATCTGGTCGGCGGTTTCGTCGTCGACCTTGGCGGGCACGTCGAGTTCGGCGGCGTCCTCGAGGTACTTGGTGGCGAAGTCGTAGAACCCGCCACCCACGCGAATCTCGCCGAGCTCACTGGCCGCGACGCGGCCGTCCGGGTACTCCAGTACGCCGCATTCCACTTCGCGGCCCGGCATCGCGGCTTCGACGATCACCTTCGGATCATGTTGGCGCGCATAGGCGATGGCCTGATCCAGCTCGTCCCACGAGGCAACCCGGCTGACACCGATGGACGATCCGCCGCGAGCCGGCTTCACGAACACCGGCAGTCCCAGACGTTCCCGGTCGTCGAGGCTCAGCGTCACGTCGCGCGGCCGCAGCACCACCTGGTCGCCGATCGGCAGGCCGTCGGCGGCCAGCAGCTTCTTGGTGAATTCCTTGTCCATCCCGGCCGCGCTGGCCAGCACACCCGCGCCGACGTACGGCACCCCGGCCAGTTCCAGCAGACCCTGGATGGTGCCGTCCTCGCCGTACGGGCCGTGCAGTACCGGGAAGACGACGTCGACGGCCGTCAGCACCTGTGCGACGCCGTCCTGCAGTGACAGCAGTTCACCGCGGCGGTTCGGATCGGCGGCGAGCGTCAGCGCGGTTCCGGAAGCCTCGGTGACACCCGGCAGCTGCCCGTCGGTGATGGCGAGGGTCTCCGGACGACCGTCGCCCAGCACCCACGAACCCTCCGGGGTGATGCCGACGGCGACGACCTCGTAGCGGTCCGGGTCCAGGTTGCGCAGGATGCTCCCGGCCGAAACACAGGAGATGGCGTGCTCCGAACTGCGTCCGCCGTAAACGACGGCGACCCGGGTACGGCCGGTGGCTCCTGAGGATTGAGGGGCAGTCACAACCCGAGAGGCTACCTGGCTAACCCAGCGCACCCGTGATGTCGGCCAGTAGGTCGTCGGTGTCCTCGATGCCGAGCGATATCCGCGCAAAACCCGGCTCGACCGCATCGCCCCAGCGTGCGCGCCTGTCGACCGAGGTGTGGATACCGCCGAAACTGGTCGCCGCGACCAGCAGCCGGCTGCGGTTCACCAGCTCCCGGACGGCGGCGGCGTCGGCCAGCTCGATCGCGATCAGGCCGCCGAAACGTCGCATCTGATCGCGGGCGACGGGGTGCGCCGGGTCGGTCGGCAGGCCCGGATAACGCACGGTCCGCACGGCGGGGTGGGCGTCGAGCGTCATCGCCAGCGCGAGCGCGTTGCCGCACTGCCGCTCGAACCGCAGACCGGCGGTGCCGAGGCTGCGCAGCGCCAGCCAGGCCTCGAAGTGGCCGAGGATCGCGCCGGCCAGCAGTCGGTCCCGTTCGATGGCGGCCATCAGTTCGCGGTGGCACCCGGCGACGTAGCCCGCCAGCAGGTCACTGTGCCCGGACAGCCCTTTCGTCGCGCTGGCCACCACCAGATCCGCGCCGAGCGACAGCGGCCGCTGCCCCAGCGGGGTCGCGGCGGTGTTGTCCACCATGAGGGTCGCGCCGCGGGAGCGGCAGATCGTGGACAACCGGTGCAGGTCGACGACATCCAGCGTCGGGTTGACGGGCGATTCGGCGAGGACGACGTCGGCGCCCGCGGCGGCGTCGTACATCTGCGCGGCGGTCGCCTCGATCACGGTGACGCCGCGGGCCGCCAGATGCTCGGCCGCGTAACGGCGCACCTGGTAGTAGCCGTCGGCGGGGACCACCAGCGTGGTGCCGGGGGTTGCCAGCACCCGCAGCGCGGACGATATGGCGGCCATCCCCGAGGAGAAGGTCAGCGCCGAGGTGGCGCCCTCCAGCTCGGCCAGGGCCGATTCCAGTTGGCGCCAGGCCGGATTGGAGTTGCGGCCGTAGAAGTCCAGACCGTCCGATTCATCGTCGGACAGGTGGTACGCCGCCACCGGAACCGGCGGCGGCGCCACCGGTAGCCCTGGAACTCGTTGTGATGCAGTCGCTTTGACGCTTCGGGTGGAGTCACCGAGCTGGCCGTCCACGGCTTTACTCCGGCTTGGTGCTGCGGCCGAGCAACAACGCGAACGCCTGGTCCACCGACAAACCCTTGTGGCACACCCGGTTCACCGCGTCGGTCAGCGGCATCTCGACGTCGTAACTCTCGGCCAGCGCGAGCACCGACTGGCAGGACGTGACGCCCTCGGCGACCTTGCCGCTGGCCGCGGCCGTCGCCGACTCCATGGTGCCGCCGCCCGCCAGGCGCTCACCGAAGCTGCGGTTGCGGGACTGCGGCGAGGTGCAGGTGGCGACCAGATCACCGACGCCGGCCAGCCCGGCCAGCGTTACGCCCTTGGCGCCGAGCGCGATTCCCAATCGCATGATCTCGGCCAGCCCGCGGGTGATGATCGCGGCGGCGGTGTTCTCGCCGAACCCGGCGCCCGCCGCCATCCCGCAGGCCAGCGCGATGACGTTCTTGCAGGCCCCGCCCACTTCGGCGCCGATCACGTCGGCGCTGGTGTACGGCCGGAAGTAGCCGGTGGCGAAGGCACGCTGCAACGCGACCGCGCGTCCCGAATCGGTGCACGCGATGAGCGTGGCGGCCGGCTGCTCGTCGACGACTTCACTGGCCAGATTGGGTCCGCTGAGGACGGCGACCCGGCTCGGATCGGCACCTGTGACCTGGACGATGACCTGGCTCATACGCAACAGGTTGTCGAGTTCGATGCCCTTGGCCACGCTGACGAGCGTGGTGTCGTCACCGAGGTATCCGGTCCAGGCGGTCAGATTGGTGCGCAGCGTCTGGGACGGCACCGCAAGCAGCACGGTGCAGGCGCCCGTCAGCGCCTCGGCGGGATCCGCCGTCGCCTTGATGGACGCCGGCAGCGTCCGGTCACCGAGATACTTCGAGTTCCGGTGGGTCTCGTTGATCTCGCGCGCCACCTCCGCGCTGCGCGCCCACAACGTCACATTGTTGCCCGCGTCCGCCAGGACTTTAGCCAGTGCCGTCCCCCACGCGCCGGCACCCATCACCGCTGCCTCCACCACGCGTCAACAGTAGCCCCGCCGGCCCTTTGGCAGTATGGCGGTCATGAGCGGCGACCCGAGGGTGCAGACGGCCGGCGATGGCGCCGGTGTCGGGTTGATCATCGCGGTGAAACGGCTGGCCGCGGCCAAGACCCGACTGGCCCCGGTTTTCGCCGGCGATCTGCGCGAGCAGGTGGTGCTCGCGATGCTGCTCGACACCATCACCGCGGCCCTGGCCGTGCCGGCCGTCGGCTCGGTGACCGTCGTCACGCCCGACCCGGACGCCGCCGCCGCGGTGCGCGAACTCGGTGCCGGCGTGCTGCTGGACCCCACGCCGGCCGGACACCCCGATCCGTTGAATCACGCACTCGCCGCCACCGAGCGCGTGCTGCGGGACCGGGTGACGAACGTCGCGGTGTTGCAAGGTGACCTGCCCGCGCTGCGCACCGCGGAATTGGCCGACGCGATCGCCGGCGCCAGTCGGCATGCCCGCAGTTTCATCGCCGACCGGCACCGGACCGGCACCGCGGCACTGTTCGCCTTCGGTGCCCCACTCGTTCCCGAGTTCGGCGCCGATTCCGCACGGCGCCATGCCGATTCGGGCGCGGTGGAACTGCCGGGTGACTGGCCGGGCCTGCGCTGTGACATCGACACCCCGGACGACCTCGAGACGGCGCGCCGGCTCGGTGTCGGCCCGGCCACGACGCGGATCGTCGGCTGACCACCGGCGTTCACCAACCATGTGGCCTGCACCCAGCAGATAGGGAATGATCGTCGGGGTGACCGAAGCCGACACCCGTTCAGCACACACCGACCGCACACCCGTCGACTCGGACCCGGAGACACTGCCCGCTGCCACCGCGGATCCGACGGACGGCGCGCTACCCGATGACCGGTACCTCAACCGCGAGCTGAGCTGGCTGGACTTCAACGCCCGGGTGTTGGCGCTCGCCGCCGACCGGTCGCTGCCGTTGTTGGAGCAGGCCAAGTTCCTGGCGATCTTCGCCTCGAATCTCGATGAGTTCTACATGGTCCGGGTGGCCGGGCTGAAGCGCCGTGACGAGACCGGGCTCTCGGTCCGGTCGGCGGACGGGCTGTCGCCGCGCGAGCAACTGCGCCGGATCGGTGAACGCACCCAGCAGATCTCGACCCGACACGCCACGGTGTTCGGAGAGGTGGTGCGCCCGGCACTGGCCGAGCAGGGCATCACGATCGTCAACTGGAGCGAGCTGGACGAGCACGAGCAGTCCAAGCTCTCCACGTATTTCCACGATCAGGTGTTCCCGGTGCTGACGCCGCTGGCCGTCGACCCCGCGCACCCCTTCCCCTTCGTGAGCGGCCTGAGCATCAACCTCGCCATCACCGTGCGCAATCCCGACGACGGCACCCAGCACTTCGCCCGAATCAAGGTGCCGGACAACGTCGATCGGTTCGTGGAGCTGCCCGAGCCGGGCACGACGGGCGACGGCGTGAAGTCGCGCGTGCGGTTCCTGCCGATGGAAGAACTCATCGCGGCGTTCCTGCCGGTGCTGTTCCCCGGGCTGGACATCGTCGAGCACCACGCGTTCCGGATCACCCGCAACGCCGACTTCGAAGTCGAAGAAGATCGCGACGAGGATCTGCTGCAGGCGCTGGAACGCGAGCTGGCGCGCAGGCGGTTCGGCTCACCGGTTCGGCTCGAAGTCGCCACCGACATGACCGAGAACATGCTCGACCTGCTGCTGCGCGAGCTCGACGTGCACCCCGGCGACGTGATCGAAGTTCCTGGACTGCTGGACCTTTCGTCACTGTGGCAGATCTACGGCGTCGACCGGCCCGACCTGAAGGACCGGCCGTTCGTGCCGGCCACGCCCCCGGCGTTCGGCGAGCGGGAGACACCGAAGAGTATCTTCTCGACGCTCCGCGACGGCGACGTCCTGGTGCACCACCCGTACGACTCGTTCTCCACCACGGTGCAGCGTTTCATCGAGCAGGCCGCCGCCGACCCGAATGTGTTGGCCATCAAGCAGACGCTGTACCGCACCTCGGGTGACTCCCCCATCGTCAACGCCCTGATCGACGCCGCCGAGGCCGGCAAGCAGGTGGTGGCGCTGGTGGAGATCAAGGCCCGGTTCGACGAGCAGGCCAACATCAAGTGGGCCCGCGCGCTGGAGCAGGCGGGCGTGCACGTGGTGTACGGGCTCATCGGGCTCAAGACCCATTGCAAGACGGCGTTGGTGGTGCGTCGCGAAGGTTCGACCATCCGCCGCTATTGCCATGTGGGCACGGGCAACTACAACCCGAAAACCGCACGCCTGTACGAAGACGTCGGCCTGCTGACGGCCTCGCCGGAGATCGGCGCCGACCTCACCGACCTGTTCAACTCGCTGACCGGCTACTCACGCAAGGTGTCGTACCGCAACCTGCTGGTCGCTCCGCACAGCGTGCGGCGCGGCATCATCGAGCGCATCGAGCGCGAGATCGAGGCCAAGCGGGCCGGCGGCGACGGCCGCATCCGGATGAAGATGAACGCTCTGGTCGACGAGCAGGTCATCGACGCGCTGTACCGGGCGTCGCAGGCCGGGGTGCGGGTCGAGGTCGTCGTCCGGGGTATCTGCGCGCTGCGTCCGGGCGCCGAGGGCTTCTCCGAGAACATCGTGGTGCGCTCGATTCTCGGCCGCTTCCTTGAGCATTCACGAATTATTCACTTCAACGCCATCAATGAATTCTGGATCGGCAGCGCCGACATGATGCATCGTAATCTCGACCGCCGCGTCGAGGTGATGGCGCAGGTGAAGGACCCGAGACTGACTGAGGAGCTGAGCGGGGTGTTCGATTCCGCGATGGATCCGGCCACCCGATGCTGGGAGCTGGGTCCGGACGGACACTGGACTGCGCTGCCTCGGGAAGGCGAGAAGGTCCGGGATCACCAGGTTTCGATCATGGAGCGGCACCGCACACCGTAGTTTTCGCCCGTAGCCACACACCGCGAAAACCTGATCCCGACAACCACATCCAGGAGCACAGGTGCCGAACAAGACGGCGCACGACACCCGCGCGACGCCGGTGCTGGCAGCCGGGGCGGTGTTGTGGCGCCCCGGCGAGTCCGGAGCGCCGCTGATCGCCGTCGTCCACCGACCGCGCTACGACGACTGGTCGCTGCCCAAGGGCAAGGTGGATCCCGGTGAGACCGAACCGGTTACCGCCGTGCGCGAAATCCTGGAAGAGACCGGGTACGCGTCGGTGCTGGGCCGCCGGCTGGCCTCCGTCAGCTATCCGCTGGAGTACGGCACCAAGAAGGTCCGCTACTGGGCGGCCCGTACGACCGGTGGCGGGTTCACCCCCAATTCAGAGGTGGACAAGCTCGACTGGCTACCGGTGGCCGAGGCCATGCTCCGGCTGCAATACCCGCATGATCGAAAGGTTCTGCGGCGCTTCACCCGTCGGCCCGCCGATACCCGCACCGTGCTGATCGTCCGGCACGCCACCGCCGGCCGCAAGGCCCGGTACAAGGGTGACGACCGGCTGCGGCCGCTCGACAAGAAGGGCCGGGCACAGGCGGAATCGCTTGTCGGCCAACTGCTCGCTTTCGGTGCCAGCGACGTCCACGCGGCGTCGCGGACCCGGTGCCATCAGACCGTCGAGCCGCTGGCGCAGGAACTCGGTGTCCGGGTTCGCGATGAGCCGACGCTGACCGAAGAGGCCTTCGCGGCCGACGCCGATGCGGCACGGAAGCGGGTGCTGAAGATCGCCGCGAAGAGCGACGACGACACGGTCCCCGTCATCTGCACGCAGGGCAAGGTGATCCCGGACCTGATTTCGTGGTGGTGCGAGCGCAGCGGTATCCGGCCCGACAAATCGCGTAATCGCAAGGGCAGCATGTGGGTGATGTCACTGCACGGTGACACGCTCGTCGCCGCGGATCACATCGGCAGCCCGCTGCCGACCAAACGCTAGCGCTCCACACACAGACACGCCGTGGATCGGTTGATCCACGGCGTGTCCGAGTCGGACCTATCGGATAGGGCTTAGCGGCGGCCCTTCTTGGCGGGAGCGGCCTTCTTCGCCGGTGCGGCCTTCTTGGCGGGAGCGGCCTTCTTGGCCGGAGCAGCCTTCTTCGCCGGAGCGGCCTTCTTGGCGGGAGCAGCCTTCTTGGCCGGAGCCGCAGCCTTCTTCGCCGGAGCGGCCTTCTTGGCGGGAGCAGCCTTCTTCGCCGGAGCCGCAGCCTTCTTCGCCGGTGCCGCCTTCTTGGCGGGAGCAGCCTTCTTGGCCGGAGCCTTGGTGGCGGCGGCCTTCTTGGCGGGAGCGGCCTTCTTGGCCGGGGCGGCCTTCTTGGCAGCGCCGCGCTTGGCCGGAGCTGCGGTGGCGCCGCGCTTCACGGCGGGGCCGTCAGCCGAAAGACGCTGCTGGCCAGCAACAACGGCCTTGAACTGAGCGCCCGGGCGGAAAGCCGGAACCGACGTCGGCTTCACCTTGACGGTCTCACCGGTGCGCGGGTTGCGCGCGACGCGGGCGGCGCGGCGACGCTGCTCGAAGACGCCGAAGCCGGTGATGGTGACGCTCTCACCCTTGTGCACGGCGCGCACGATGGTGTCCACGATGTGCTCGACGGCCGCGGTGGCCTGACGACGATCGGTGCCCAACTTTTCTGTCAGGGCATCGATGAGTTCTGCTTTGTTCATCCAAAACCTCCGATTTCAGTGGCCCTGGGTGGACCGACTAATGCACACGGTAAACCCAGTACCCGCCGATTTCCAAGAGCCACGCCCAGTTTCGGGCATAGCTATCGCGGAATTCGGCAATCCGGTTGGCCCACTTGGGAGGTGGTTAACAGGTTTCGAAACGTGGTTGCGGGGGCAGGGATTCGAGCTGCGCCCGAGCGCCGAAATTGCTCCACAGACCCGCTGACGGGGCCTGTGGAGCACCCCGATCAGGCCGGCAGCGTGCGGGGTTTATAGCTCGGCCGAGCCGCTTCGAATGCTTCGATTTCCGGGAGTTTCCGCAGCGTAAGGCCTATATCGTCGAGACCTTCGAGCAGCCGCCACGCGGTGTAATCGTCAATCTTGAAGGGCAGCACGACCGTTCCCGCGGTCAAATTCCGATCTTGAAGATTCACAGTGATTTCCAGCCCCGGATTCTGCTCGAGGAGCTTCCAGAGCAGTTCCACATCGTCCTGCGCGACCTCCGCGGCGAGCAATCCGGCCTTGCCAGAATTTCCCCGAAAAATATCTGCGAACCGTGACGAGATGACGACCCGGAATCCGTAATCCATCAACGCCCACACCGCGTGTTCGCGCGACGAGCCGGTGCCGAAATCGGGTCCGGCGACCAGAACCGAGCCGCGATCGAACGGCGGGAGGTTGAGGATGAAGGACGGATCGGTGCGCCAGCCGGCGAACAGCCCGTCCTCGAAACCCGTTCGGGTGACCCGCTTCAGGTACACCGCGGGGATGATCTGGTCGGTGTCGACATTCGACCGGCGCAGCGGAACGCCGATTCCGGTGTGGGTGTGGAAAGCCTCCATTACAGTGCGCTCCTAGCTCAGATCAGCGGGTGAGGACAGGGTTCCGCGCACCGCGGTGGCGGCGGCGACGGCGGGAGACACCAGGTGGGTGCGGCCGCCCTTGCCTTGGCGGCCTTCGAAATTCCGGTTGGATGTCGAGGCGCTGCGCTCCCCCGGAGCCAGCTGATCGGGGTTCATACCCAGGCACATCGAGCATCCGGCCTGCCGCCATTCGGCGCCGGCGGCGGTGAAAACCTCGCCCAGACCCTCGGATTCGGCCTGCGCGCGGACGGCCATCGATCCTGGCACAACCAGCATCCGCACACCGTCGGCGACCTTGCGGCCACGCAGGATGTCGGCCACCACGCGCAGATCCTCGATCCGGCCGTTGGTGCAGGAACCGACGAACACGGTATCCACCGCGATGTCCCGCATGGGCATATTGGCCCGAAGGTCCATATAGGCCAACGCTTTTTCGGCGGCCAGCCGGTCGCCCTCATCGAACATCTGTTCTGGGTCAGGGACATTCGCGGACAGCGGCACGCCCTGTCCGGGGTTGGTGCCCCAGGTGACGAACGGGCTCAGAGTGGCCGCGTCGATGTGCACCTCGGTGTCGAATTCGGCACCCTCGTCAGTACGTAACGCCGTCCAGGCCGCCACGGCCGCGTCCCAATCCGCCCCCTGCGGCGCGTGCGGGCGGCCCTTGAGGAACTCGAACGTCGTCTCGTCGGGCGCCACCATGCCGGCCCGGGCACCCGCTTCGATGCTCATGTTGCAGATCGTCATGCGGCCTTCCATCGACAGCGATTCGATGGCGCTGCCGCGGTATTCGATGACGTGGCCCTGTCCGCCGCCGGTACCGATCTTGGCGATCACCGCGAGAATGATGTCCTTGGCACTGACGCCGGGCGGCAGTTCGCCGTCGACATTGACCGCCATGGTCTTGAACGGCTTGAGCGGCAACGTCTGGGTCGCCAGCACATGCTCGACCTCGGAGGTGCCGATGCCCATCGCGATGGCGCCGAAGGCACCGTGCGTGGAGGTGTGGCTGTCGCCGCACACCACCGTCATGCCGGGCTGGGTCAGACCCAGCTGCGGTCCGATGATGTGCACGATGCCCTGCTGCGCGTCACCCATCGGGTGCAGGCGGATGCCGAATTCCGCACAGTTGCGCCGCAGCGTCTCAACCTGAGTGCGTGACACGGGATCCGCGATCGGCTTGTCGATGTCGATGGTCGGGACGTTGTGGTCCTCGGTCGCGATGGTGAGATCCGGGCGATGCACGGGACGGCCGGCCAGGCGCAGGCCGTCGAATGCCTGCGGGCTGGTGACCTCGTGCACCAGATGAAGATCTATATAGATGAGATCGGGTTCGCGGGCGGCACCTTCACCGGCACCCTCGACCACCACATGGTCCGCCCAGACCTTCTCCGCCATGGTGCGTGGCTTGTTCGTCATGACTGTGCAGTTCCTTCCGCGATACCCGGGAGGGCTGACCTACCATCCCACAATGCGAGACGTTAGTATCTCCCTGTGAGACAGGATAGCGGCATCGGCGTCCTCGACAAAGCGGTGGGTGTGCTGCATTCAGTGGCCGAGTCACCGTGTGGACTGGCCGAACTGTGCACCCGCACCGGGCTGCCCCGGGCGACCGCCCACCGACTGGCGGCAGGCCTCGAGGTCCACCGACTTCTGGCCCGCGACAACGAGGGACGGTGGCGGCTCGGCCCGGCACTGACCGAACTGGCCGGGCAGGTCAACGATCCGCTGCTGAGCGCGGCGGGCGCGGTGCTCCCCCGGCTGCGCGAGATCACCGGCGAGAGCGTGCAGCTCTACCGCCGGGAAGGCATGGCCCGGGTGTGCGTCATGGCCCTCGAACCACCGTCGGGCCTGCGCGACACCGTGCCGGTCGGCAGCCGGCTGCCCATGACCGCCGGCTCCGGTGCCAAAGTCCTGCTGGCGTACAGCGATCCCGCGACGCAGCAGGCGGTGCTGCCGACGGCGAAGTTCACCGACCGGGTACTGGCGGAGGTCCGCCGGCGCGGTTGGGCACAGAGCGCCGCCGAGCGCGAGCCCGGCGTGGCCAGCGTCTCGGCACCGGTGCGGGACAACCGCGGTGCGGTGATCGCAGCGGTGTCGGTGTCGGGGCCGATCGACCGGATGGGCCGCCGCCCCGGCGTGCGCTGGGCGAGCGATCTGCTGGCCGCGGCCGAAGCGCTCACCCGTCGTCTGTGACACCGATCAGCAAACCTTTGAATCCGCCGCATCCGGTGACGACGGCGGCGCTGATCACCTAAGTTCCTAAGAGGCCCCGGCAGCGCCGGCGGGGAGTACCGCCGTAGGAAAGTAGGTTTCATCGTGTCGCAGCCACCACAGTGGCTGGCAACCGCACGGATGCTGCGCCGCACGGGCTTCGGAACCACCGGAGCCCAGGTGGACGCTGTCGTCAAGCAGGACTGGTCGGGGTATCTCGATTGGGCGCTGAGCCTCGATCCGAACGCCGACCCGGGTGCCATCGCGACCCCGATGCCGAAATCCCCCATCCCGCAGTACCCGCCGTCGGGTGCCTCGGCCACCGAGATCGCCGCATTCGGCCAGGAACTCGTGGCGCGCATGCAGGAACTGTCGGGCTGGTGGTTGCGCCGCATGGCCGCCGTGCAGCAGCCCATCCACGAGAAGCTGACGCTGTTGTGGCACAACCACTTTGCCACCTCGGCAGAGAAGGTCAACGCGGCCCAGTTGATGGGCGAGCAGAACGAGAAGCTGCGCACCCTCAAGCTCGGTGACTTCGGCAGCCTCGCGTGGGCCATGCTCACCGACGGTGCGATGCTGCACTGGCTCGACGGTGACGTGAACACCGCCGCGGCACCCAACGAGAACCTGTCCCGGGAGTTCATGGAGCTCTTCACCATGGGACATGCCAACGGCTACACCGAGATCGACGTCAAAGAGGGCGCCAAGACCCTCACCGGGCGGCACCTGAAGCCCGACGGCGGTACCGTCATCTACGCCGAGCACCACGACGAGTCCGTCAAAACCGTGCTCGGTGTCACCGGCAACCTCACCGACACCGACTTCTGCAACATCGTCCTGCGTCAGCCCGCCTCCGCCACGTTCGTCGCCGGAACGCTCTGGCGCCTGTTGGCTTCGGACCAGCCGGCCTCCCCCGACACCGTGAGCCGCCTGGTCGCCGCCTATGGACCGAACCGGGACCTCAAGGCGCTCACCAAGGCCGTCGTACTCGATCCCGAATTCACCAAGGCCGCCGGCACCGTCGTCAGCACCCCGGTGGAATGGCTGATGGGGATCGTCCGGTCGCTCGCGGTTCCCCTCGACGACGAGCACGTCCTCGCCGACCTCGACCAGGTGCTCCGGGTGATGGGTCAGCGTCCCTTCTATCCACCGGATGTCGGCGGCTGGCCCCGCGGCCAACTCTGGTTGTCGACCAACAGTGCGGCAGCGCGGGTCTGGGCCGCGAACCGGCTGCTGGCGCTCAGCGACATCAGCGCCGTCGAGAAGATGGCGTCGAGCGAGCGGATCGACGGTGTCGGTTATCTGTTCGGCATCGGCGCCTGGTCGGATCGCTCGGCAGCCGCGCTCAAACCCTTGGTCTCCGATCCACACCGGCTGGTGGCAGCGGCCGTCATCACCCCCGAGTACGTGACGTCCTGAAGAGATCCCCATGCCCGAGTTCAATCGCCGCAAATTCCTGATCGCCAGCGCCGGGGCCGGCGCCGCCGGTCTGCTCGGTGGCGTCGCCGCGGTGACGCTGCCGGACCTGCTGCGCGAAGGTCAGGACCGTCCGCTGCAGACCAACCAGGGCATCCTGGTGATCGTCACGCTCTACGGCGGAAACGACGGCCTCAATACCGTTATCCCCTACGCGGACAACGCCTATCACGACGCCCGCCCCGAGCTCGCCTACAAACCCGAGGAAGTGCTGCACCTCGACCCGGCCTTCGGGCTCAATCCCGCGCTCACCGGCATGTCGAAACTGTGGCAGTCCGACAAGCTCGCGATCGTGCGCGGTGTCGGCTACCCGAAGCCCGACCGCAGCCACTTCCGCTCCATGGACATCTGGCAGACCGCCAATCCCGTCGACGCGGTCACCAGCGGCTGGATCGGCCGCTGGCTGGACAGCACCGGCGACGACCCGATCCGGGCCGTCAACATCGGCACGGTGCTGCCGCCCCTGGCGGTCGGCCAAAAGCACGTCGCGGCATCGCTTTCCGACTTCGTGCCGGCCATCCCGCCCGATGTCGCACGCACCCTGGCCGCGCTCAGCGCCGACGATCCGAACGACACCACCGCCATGAGCCAGGTGCGCGAGTCGTACCGGTCCAACCACTCCACCAACAGCCGCTTCGCACCCGTGATCAACGGCCGGCTGCAGACCATCGGTCAGGCCGACAACCAGTTGGCCAGCGACCTCGAGCTGGTGGCCCGCTGCATCCGCGCCGGGGTACCCACGCAGGTGTACATGACGCAGCTGCTGGGCTTCGACACGCATGCCGACGAGCGCGCCCCCCAGCAGGCGTTGCTCAAGACCCTCGACGACGCCCTGACGCCGTTCTTCCACAAGCTCCAGGGCACGCCGTACGGCCGCAACGTCGTGGTGCTGATGTACTCCGAATTCGGGCGGCGGGTCGCGGCCAACGCATCACAGGGCACCGACCACGGCACATCCGGTCCGGTGTTCATCGCGGGCACTCCGGTCAAGGGCGGGTTCTACGGCGACGAGCCGAGCCTGACTGATCTCACCGACGGCGATCTGAAGACCACCGTCGACTTCCGTGACGTTTATCACGAACTGCTCCACGGCACGCTCGGCGCGGATCCGGAGCCGTCGGTCGGCCGCGGACGGCGGGACCTCGGATTCCTGGCCGGCGGCAGGTAACGCCCGCGAGAAAGACAAAACGCCGGACCTGTTGTCAGGTCCGGCGTTCGTACGTACCCCCGATGGGATTCGAACCCACGCTACCGCCGTGAGAGGGCGGCGTCCTAGGCCGCTAGACGACGGGGGCTAGAACTTCCGAGGCGATAGCTTAGCTCAGTTGTGCTGGCTGACCTAATCGCTCCGGCAGCTGGGGTACCAGGACTCGAACCTAGAATGGCTGAACCAGAATCAGCTGTGTTGCCAATTACACCATACCCCATTTGATGCCCATAACCGCAGGTCAGGGGCATCTTCGGACCGAAAACCTCAGCGGATGTTCGCCGCTTTCTGCTTTCCGGGCCGACGAGCAGACTACCAAACAGTTGGCCTTGTCTTTAAATCGCCCGCTCACAGCCCGTTTCGGGCCGCTTGCAACCGCGCCAGACTGCGGTCACGTCCGAGCAGTTCCATCGATTCGAACAGCGGCGGGCTGACGGTCGCGCCGGTCACCGCCACGCGGATGGGACCGAACGCCTTGCGCGGCTTGAGTTCCAGGCCGTCGAGCAGCGACGCTTTGAGCGCGGCCTCGATGTTGGCGGTGTTCCACTCACCGACGCCCGCCAAGGCGCTCAGCGTGGCGTCCAGGACCTCGGCAGCCTCGGGCTTGAGTTCTTTGGCCGCCGACTTCTCGTCGATCACGTAGGCGTCGTCGTTGAAGAACTTCACCAGGTCCCACGCGTCGCCGAGGACGACGATGCGGGTCTGGATCAACTCGGCCGCCGCGGCGAAACCCTTGGCGTCCAATGTGGTGTCGTGGCCATGCTGCTTCAGGAACGCGTCCAGTCGTTTCGCGAAGTCCTCCGGCGCCAGCCGGCGGATGTGCTCGGCGTTGATGGCGTCGGCCTTCTTCTGGTCGAACCGCGCCGGGTTCGAGTTGACGTTGGCCACGTCGAAGGCGGCCACCATCTCGTCGAGGCTGAAGATGTCGTTGTCGTCGGCGATGCCCCAGCCCAACAGCGCCAGGTAGTTCAGCAGGCCCTCTGGGATGAACCCACGGTCCCGATGCAGGAACAGATTGGACTGCGGGTCGCGCTTGGAAAGCTTCTTGTTGCCGTCACCGAGAACGCTTGGCAGATGCGCAAATTGGGGCACCGCATCGGCGACACCGATCCGGATCAGCGCCTGGTACAGCGCGATCTGCCGCGGCGTCGACGGCAGCAGATCCTCGCCGCGCAGCACGTGGGTGATCTTCATCAGCGCGTCGTCGACCGGATTGACCAAGGTGTACAGCGGATCACCACTGGCGCGGGTGATCGCGAAGTCCGGCACCACGCCGGCGGCGAAGGTCGTCTCGCCGCGCACCAGATCAACCCAGGTGATGTCCTCGTCGGGCATCTTGAGGCGCAGCACGGGCTTTCGGCCTTCGGCCTCGAACGCGGCCTTCTGCTCCGGGGTGAGGTCGCGGTCGTAGTTGTCGTAGCCCAGCTTGGGGTTACGGCCGGCCGCCAGGTGCCGGGCCTCGACCTCTTCCGGCGTCGAGTAGGCCTCGTAAACCTCGCCCGCGGCAAGCAGTTTCGCGATCACGTCGCGGTAGAGGTCGCCGCGCTGCGACTGCCGGTACGGCTCGTAGGGGCCACCGACCTCGGGGCCCTCGTCCCAGTTCAGCCCGAGCCAGCGCAGGGCGTCGAGGATCGCGTTGTAGCTCTCCTCGCTGTCGCGCGCGGCATCGGTGTCCTCGATGCGGAAGACGAAGTCGCCGCCGGTGTGGCGCGCGTACGCCCAGTTGAAGAGCGCGGTGCGGACCAGGCCGACGTGCGGCGTGCCGGTCGGCGACGGACAGAAGCGAACCCTGACAGGTGTGGTCACGTTATTTCCCTTTACGCACAACAGGATTGGAGAGGGTGCCGATGCCATCGACGGTGATGCTGACGGTGTCGCCGTCCTCGATGGGGCCGACGCCTTCCGGCGTTCCGGTGAGGATGATGTCGCCGGGCAGCAGCGTCATGACGGCAGAGACCCATTCGATGATGGCGCCGACGTCGTGGAGCAGCAGCGCGGTGTTGCTGTCCTGACGCTTCTCGCCATTCACCTCGGTGCGGATGTCCAGATCGGCCGGGTCCACGGCGGTCTCGATCCACGGGCCGACCGGGCAGAACGTGTCGTGCCCCTTGGCCCGCATCCACTGGCCGTCCTTCTTCTGCTGATCACGTGCCGAGACGTCGTTGGCGATCGTGTAGCCGAGGATGTAGTCCTTGGCCTTGGCGGCCGGGATGTCCTTGCCCGGACGTTCGATGACCACCGCCAGCTCGCCCTCGTGGTGCACCGGGTTGGCGTCTGCGGGCAACTGGATCGGGATGTTCGGCCCGATGATCGCGGTGTTGGGCTTGAGGAAGATCACCGGATCCTCGGGCGGCTCGCTACCCATCTCACGGGCGTGCGCCGCGTAGTTCTTGCCCATGCAGATCACCTTGCTGGCCAGGATCGGCGCCAACAGCCGGACGTCGGCCAGCGGCCAGGAGCGTCCGGTGAAGGTGGGGTTGCGGGACAGGTACTGCTCAGCGATTTCTTTGCAGACCGCATCGGAGTTCGGGTCGCCCTCGATCACCACAAAAGCGACGCCGTCTGGACTGGCAATTCGACCTAGGCGCATCCGCCCAGCCTAGTGAGGCCCGCTGGTCAGCCCGCGAACTGGGCTTGAAGGAACGGGGTGGAGTCGGCCATCGAGGTCAGCACGGTGCTGGAGTGGTCGTCTTCGGGGTAGACGTAGAGCGCCACGTCCTGGCCGTTGGCCTTGAGCTGATCGGCGAACTTCAGGGTCGACGACGGCGGTACGTCACGGTCCTTGAGGCCGACGCCGAGGAAGATCGGCCGGTCGTAGCCCGCGATGGGCGTGCCCATGAAGTCGGCCAGCGCGCCGCGCATGCCCGGTAGCGATGCCAGTGGGGCGGAGAAGAACTGTGGCGGCGTGAGGCCGGCCACCGCCGCGCTCAGTGGTGCGGTGCACAGGGTCTCGGCCTGGTTCGCAGCGGTCAGGCCGGCCGGCGTGAGCACGCTGTTGACGTCCGGGCGGAGCTCCCGGAAGCCGGCGAGGATGTAGGCCGTGTAGGCCGACGCGATGGGACCCAACCCGGGCGGCAGCACCATGTCGGGGCCTGCCGTGATGATGACGTCGTCGATGTTCGCCGGGGTGCCGGTCGCCACGACGCCGCGGTAGTCGAGGCCGCTCCCCTTGCTGAATTCGGTGGCCCACCGTGCGCTCGCGACGGCCGCCGCGCCGCCCTGGGACTGACCGACCAGAGCCCACTTCGGCGACAGCGGCAGGTTCATGTGATGCGCGGCGATCACCGAATCGATGATGGCGTGCGCGGTGGCGACGCTGTTGAGGTAGCTCATCAGACCCGGGGTGCCCAGACCCGTGTAGTCGGATCCGACGACGACGTAACCCTCATTCAGCCAGTGGCTCAGATATTCGTTGTCGCGTGCGCTGCGTGGCTGCGCCGAGGGCGTGCAGTCGTCGCCCAGGCCGACGGTGCCGTGCGCCCAGGCGATGACGGGCCAGCCGCCCGGCGGGGCCTCGCCGGGCGGCACGAACACCACGCCGGTACTGACCGCGGGTGAATTGTGTTGGTCGGTGGTCGAATACAGGATTCGGTAGGCGCGGGCCGCACCGGCGACCGACAGCTCGGGGTTCAGCGGGACGGTCCGGATGAGCCCGCCCGGCGGCGGCACCCGGTCCGCGAATGCCCGGGCGTCCAGGCCCGACCAGTTCGGCGCAGCTGCCGATGCCGTGGGTATCGGTGCCGCCACCAGCATCAGGCCGGCCACGAAGGCCGCCGTCAAACGTGAGAAGTACGCGCGCTGAGCCATGTTGCCGACCCTAGTTGTTTTCATATATTGAGAAATGGATTCATATCTTGAGAAGCCTGGTGGCACCATGAAGCCATGGTCACCAACGTCTCAGCCGTCCGCCGCTGGTCGATGCTGGTGATGGCGCTCGGCTCGACGATGTGCGCCAACGTCTTCATCAACGGCGCCGCCTTTCTGATCCCGACGCTGCACGGCGAGCGCGGCCTCGACCTGTCGCGTGCCGGTCTGGTCTCCGCCATGCCGAGCTTCGGCATGGTCCTGACGCTCATCGCGTGGGGCTGGGTGGTCGACCGGGTCGGCGAACGGTTCGTGCTGACCGTCGGGTCGTTGCTGACCTCGGCGGCGGCGTTCGCGGCGGCGTGGGCCGACTCGTTGGTGGCGGTCGGAGCCTTCCTGTTGTTGGGCGGCATGGCGGCCGCGAGTTCCAATTCCGCGAGCGGCCGGCTGGTGGTCGGCTGGTTCCCGCCCGAGCAACGCGGGCTCGTGATGGGCATCCGCCAGACGGCGCAGCCACTCGGAGTTGGGCTGGGCGCCTTGGTGATTCCGCGCCTGGCCGAGTCGTCAGGGGTATCGGCCGCGCTGTTGTTCCCCGCGATCGCCTGTCTGGTCGCCGCCGTGGTGACCGTCATCGGCGTCATCGATCCGCCCCGGCCGCCCCGATCCTCCGCCCCCGCAACCGATCTGGCCAATCCCTACCGCGGGTCGTCGGTACTGGCGCGCATCCATGCCGTGTCGGTGTTGCTGGTCGCGCCGCAGTGCCTGGTGTGGACCTTCTCGCTGGTGTGGCTGATGACAGCGCACGGCTGGTCGGCCGGCGCGGCGGGCGCGATGGTGACGGTGGCCCAATTGTGCGGTGCCGCAGGGCGAATCGCCGCCGGCCGGTGGTCGGACCTGACCGGTTCGCGGCTGCATCCGGTGCGGGTGATCGCCGTCCTGGCTGGTGCCACCATGGGCCTGCTGGCGCTGTGCGACTACCTGCACTGGCCGGTCGCGGTTTTCCTGATGGTGGTGGCGTCGGTGGTTATCGTGACCGATAACGGGTTGTCCTTCACCGCGATTGCCGAAATCGCCGGGCCGTTCTGGAGTGGCCGGGCGCTGGGTGTGCAGAACACGACGCAATTGCTGACGGCAGGCATCGTGCCGCCGGTGTTCGGCGCCCTGATCGGAGCCTTCGGGTTCCCGGCCGCGTTCGCGGTGTGCGCGCTGTTCCCGGTGCTGGCCGTGCCGTTGGTCCCGGTGGCCGCAGACCCGTTGCGCGCCAAGCCCGTTCCCGCCCCCGCCGAGCATTGAGTGTGCGTCTACGCAGGTCACCACTCGCACTTTGTCTGCGCTGACGCGCAGTCAAAAGCGGCCCGGTCGGCAATAGTCACAGCCGTCACTCCAGTCCCGGTCTGCTTGCTGCATACCCATCTGGGATGCGGTATCGCCGGTGCTATCGGCCCATCTCAAGCCGACCGTGGGACCTGACGAGCCGACACGCCGAAGCGAAGCTCGGCAACCCCCACGCTCGGTGTAGAGACGAAGACCGCCACGTTCACCCCGCACTCCCCTGGTAGCGATCTCGCACTTGAATGATCGATCGACGTCGCGCGGCGGTCAGCAAGTCCGCCGCGCCGAGTCTCATGTCACCGTAAGCCGAATGTGGGGCAACCCCGTTCGCACGTAACAACGGCTCGGCACGCTGCGAAACACTGCCCTTGACCCCGAACCACCCCAGCAGTTCAGTGACCGGGGGCGTGCCGAATCGGCCGATGGAGTGGTTGGCTCGGCAGATCACCCAGGCCACGGTGGCCGCTCCGCGTTCCAACGATGCCTTACGACGGAAGATCGCTGGATCGGCCACCGCAGCACGGCCCAGGAAGCGACGCATCGCCGTCCGGTGCTCGACATCGAAGAGCTCGTCTGCGCAGCGGTCGCACAGGGCCAGCACCGTCTCGACGGCGGGCCGGATGTCGTCGGCTATGCCCGCCCAGTCAAACGGCTCATCGTCCAATGGCTCGTCGGTCAGATTCTGCAACTGGAAATGGCCGCCGACCATCGCGTCCAAGCGCTCGAGCATGATCTCTGCGAAGCTTGGGTCGTCATCGGCGAAGCCGCCGAAGCCCTCCCCCAGCAACCGGGCGGCCAGCGCCGCCGCACCCTGCGGACGATCCGTCCGGATCATCCGCTGAAATTCGCCTTCCCATCTGCCGACGGACGCCAAGGTGTCGGCCGTGAGGGTGGCGCTGATGCCTTGGCGGTGGTGGCCGTAGGCGATGAAGGCACGCAACAGACTGGGTAATTGTGCGAGATAACCCGTATCCGCCACTATCTTTCGCGGAGCCCAATCCACGAGAAGGATCTCTACGTTGACGGGGCTCCACCGGTAGGGGTCACCGGGTCCCCACTCGGTCGCGAACCACAAGATCGAGTCCAGCAGACCGTGCGCATCGGCGGTATCCATGGCGTCACCGAACCGCGAGGCGAAGAAATCGTCGGCGATTGCCGTTCTCTCCTTGTCAGTCCATTCATGACGTTCCGGAACCGCGCCTCCGGCAGGCTGCATCCGGACCAGCCATTCGACCAGTGGCCGGCACATGGGCCAGGAATCGGATTCCGGTGGCGGGAACAGTCGCGAACCGTGGTCGATAGCCTTCTCGACTATCGCCCGCGCGTCGGCCGGATGGAACCGCGAGAGTGTCTGCCCGTCTCCAATCGACGGTTGCAGCTGCCGCAGCACGACTGAGATCGCTTCCGGAATGACGAACGCGTCTTTGACCACCGTGCCCATGTTGTGGTCCACATAAACCAGCGCCGTCAACTGCCGGCCGCCGGGGAGCGTCGCGCCGAAGAAATAGTCGTCACCGTCACCGAGAACGTGCGTCAGGAACCACACTTCCGGGTCGGCGCGGGTATCCGCCAGCGCGCCAAGCCAATTCGGCAACGGTTGGCGGCGTGTAGTCAATTCGCGATCAATACGCGCCGCGATCTCCTGGTCGGGCACCATCTCGCGGATGACAGTCAGCGCGGCCGTGGTCTGCGCGAAAGAGGTACCGATCAGCGAGTCGACCAGCGCGTCGAGACTCGGGCCATCGTCATCGCGAGCCCAAGGATTGCGAGATCGTGGGTCGGTGGCAGTGATCAGCCCACTCACGAGTTCGAGCAGTGCCAGCGGCTGGTCAGAGCGCAGAGCAGACCGCAACGCCTGGAACAGCGGCTGGTCCTCAGGTCTGATCGAAGGCGGAGTCGGCACCGACCGAAGGTGACGCTTGGGTTGCTTGCCACGTGCGGACTTGGACATACCGGCCAGCGTAGGTTGTTGCCAACGGACGGAGGGTGAGCGAATCGCTCCTCGCTTACGGATTGGTATCGGATCGGGCTCGAAACCACGGGTCCGGAAGGTGTCACGGTGGCGCCAAGCCGGTCAAGGCCACCGGGCACCCATACAAGCTCATCTTCGGGCGCCGGAACATCGGAGACGCTACTTGGCGTCGATCGGCGCCCACCCAATGGAATGAACCCAGTTCAGTCGCGCTCACTCAAGACTTCGGCCACCAACTCCGCTGCCGACATACCCAATGCATCGCTGAGCGCCACCAACGTTGATAACCGCGGATTGGCCGGGCGCTTGGTCTTTCGGTTGCTGATGCCGCTTTCCAGCAGCTGGTAGTGATTCCGGCTGATACCGCTGGCTTCAGCCAGGGCTTCTTGAGTGAGTCCACGCTCCTCCCGGAGCCCCGCCAACCGTCGACCGAGAGCACCAGCGAGCTTTCGCTCGATCTCGGACTGCGGCACCCCTGCAATCTGCCGATACGCCATTCCGGCGTCGACCATCTATAGATGGCGTAATATGCCGACTTGTCGGCTGCACCATCTATACATGGCTCTCCCGACGGACGAAGGGAGCGTCGGGGTGGCCAGTCGACATGTCTGACGGTTGGCATACCCCTGCGCGCAACGCGCTCTCGGGCGACACCGGTTTGCAGACGACAGCGAACACCTCCAAGAAGTCATGCCTGGAGGTCGTGTGCAGCTAGAAGAGCTCAAATCGGGACTCCGCATCGAAGGACTGATCCCCGCTGAAATCGTCACCGTGCTCGCCGCCCAACAGCACGGCACCGAGGCAGTCGAGCTGACGTACCGGACCAACAACGGTGCGCTCGGTCAGCAAGTCGTCTTCAGGAAAGACCAGGACCAGCTGCGTGCAGCCGCGGCGGCCAGCCGACCATTCGACGCATCAGCATCTGACTACAAACTGGTAGCCGAGGCCCAAAGAATCAGCCTCGCAGGACTTTTCGACCCGATGCTGGCGGTGGCCACCAGCGACGTGCGTCCACTGCCGCATCAGATCCGCGCGGTCTACGGACAACTCCTCCCCCGGACGCCGCTGCGATTCCTCCTCGCCGATGATCCCGGTGCCGGCAAGACCATCATGGCGGGTCTCTACATCAAGGAACTCCTGCTGCGTGACGACGTCCGCCAATGCCTGATCGTCGCCCCGGGTGGCCTGGTGGAACAGTGGCAGGACGAACTGTTCTTCAAGTTCGGGCTGCGGTTCAACCTATTGACCAACCAGCTCATCGATGCCCACGTCGACCTCAACGTCTTCGAGACCAACCCGCTGCTCATCGCCCGTATGGACCAGCTGTCCCGCAACGAGGAACTGCAGGCTCAGCTCACGGAGACCGAGTGGGATCTGGTGATCGTCGACGAGGCGCATCGCATGGGCGCCCACTACTTCGGCGGAAAGCTGGAGAAGACCAAGCGTTTTCAGCTCGGCGAGCTTCTCGGCCGGATCACGCGTCATCTCCTCTTGATGACGGCGACGCCGCACTCAGGCAAGAACGAGGACTTCAATCTCTTCCTGACTCTGCTGGACCGTGACCGGTTCGAGGGCAGGAACACCAAGGCCACCGACACCGCCGACATCATGCGCCGAATGGTCAAGGAGGACCTCCTCACCTTCGACGGCAAGAAGCTGTTCCCAGAGCGCCGTGCCGAGACAGTGCCCTATGAGCTGACCGCCCTTGAACATTCGCTCTACGAGCAGGTCACCGCCTACGTCCGCGAAGGCATGAACCGCGCCGACCGGGTGGGCGGAAAGCGCAAGAACACAGTCGGATTCGCGCTCACCGTGCTGCAACGACGACTCGCGTCCAGCCCCGAGGCGATCTACAAGAGCCTGGTCCGCCGAACCGAACGGCTCGAGCGCAAGAAGCAGGAAATCGTCAACGGCACCTACGTCGAGAACGAACCGACCGTCGATGTCGATGCCCTTGACACCGACGACTACAACTCCGAAGAGATCGAAGCGCTCGAAGAGGAACTGCTCGATGCCGCTACTGCAGCGCAGACGGTGGACGAACTCGACGCCGAGTTGCTCGAACTGTCGGAGCTGACCCGCGCCGCCAAACAAGTTCGCGATTCCGTTACCGATCGCAAGTGGACCGAGCTGAGCAACATCCTTCACGACGAGGCACTGACGACGGATACCAACGGATGGCCGCGCAAGCTCATCATCTTCACCGAACATCGCGACACCCTCGACTACCTGGCCGGCCGGATCCGCTCGCTGCTCGGGAAACCTGCTGCCGTGCAGGCCATTCATGGTGGGGTCCGGCGCCGTGAGCGCCGCCAGATCACCGAAGAATTCACCAAGAACCGAGACTGCCAAATCCTCCTGGCGACCGATGCCGCCGGCGAGGGACTCAACCTGCAGGCCGCGCACCTGATGGTCAATTACGATCTGCCCTGGAACCCGAATCGCATCGAACAAAGGTTCGGCCGTATCCACCGCATCGGCCAGGAGGAAGTCTGCCGGCTGTGGAACATCGTGGCCAGCAACACCCGCGAGGGTGACGTCTTCGTCCGCCTGCTCGAAAAGATCGAAGAACAGCGGGAAGCCTACGGCGGCAAGGTTTTCGATGTACTAGGCGAAGCGTTCAACGAGACCCCGCTGCGCGACCTGCTGTTGGAGGCCATTCGCTACGGCGAGCTGCCCGAGACACGCGCCAAGATGCAGCAAGTCATCGATCACAACGTCTCCGACGGGCTCAAGGAACTGCTCGAAGAACGTGCCCTGGCGTCCGACCATCTCGCCGAGGCCGAGCTGGAGAAGTTACGCGCGGCCATGGACGACGCGCGAGCACGCCGGTTGCAGCCCCACTACATCGAGATGGCCTTCAAGGCGGCCTTCACCCGACTCGGCGGACGCATCACCAAACGCGAGCGCGGCCGATACGAAATCACCAACGTCCCAGCACCATTACGCGACGGCAAGTTCGGGCCCGTTCCCACCAGATACGACCGCGTGACCTTCGACCTGGGACACGTACATTCCGAAGAACTCACCCGCGCCGATCTGCTCGCCCCAGGCCACCCGCTTCATGACGCAGTGATGAGCGAAGCGATCCGCCGCTTCGGGGAAACTCTCACCGACGGGACGGTGTTGGTGTCGGCGACGCTGGACGAGCCGCAGCTCCTTGTGGGTGTCACCGAAGAGGTGACCGACGCTACCGGCGCTTCGGTGTCCAGGCGGTTCGGCTATGCATACGTGGACAGCCAGGGCGCCGTCAGACCGGCCGGACCCGCTCCCTACCTGGACTGTGTCGCTGCGCCGGAGACGCCGGCAGTCACCGCAGCCCGCCAACTGTCCTGGCTTGCCGACGCCGAAGACCGCGCCACCAGCTGGATCATCACCACCCAACTACCCGAATACCTGGCAGAGGTACAGCCGCGCCGTGCCGCCGAACTCGCCAAGACCCGCGAACTGGTGACCAAACGCCTCGAGGAAGAACGCGATCGGCTACTGCTCGAGGCGCTCGTGGCGTCCGAGAAGGAGCAGACCGGAGCGAAGCCCAAGGAGTCGTCGGAGAGCCTCAATCGCAAGGCGGTCGAGCTTGATTCCCGGCTCCGTAAACGGTTAGAGCTGCTGGACCGGCAGGCATTGATGTCGACCAAGCCGCCGCGCATCGTCACCGCGGCCTTGGTGCTTCCGGTGGGCATGGTAGATAACGAGCTACCGCCCTCTGCACCAATGCATGCCAAGGAGACCAAGGAAGTCGAGCGCCGCGGCGTCGATCTGGTGCTGGGTGTCGAACGAGCACTGGGACGTGATCCGGTCGAACAAGCCTTCAACAACAAGGGTTTTGACATCTTGTCCTCAGATGCCGACGGCGACACCTACCGCGTCGAAGTGAAGGCCCGCATCGACGGCGCCACCGACTTCTTCGTCACCCACAACGAGGTGATTCTCGGCAAGAATGCCGCGCCGCGGTACCGACTGGCGCTGGTGCGGGTCGACCCGCGCGGCGCCGAACACGACGAAGTGCGGTATCTCGACAATCCATTCGCCTCGACGGATCTCGGCGGATTCGATGCGACCGGCATACGTGGGGATTGGAAAAAGATGTGGGACAAGGGAACCGAGCCATTCTGATGACTGATACCAACGCGCCCAAGCGCAAACTGATCGAGGTTGCGCTTCCGCTGGAAGCCATCAACAAGGAATCGGCCCGCGAGAAGTCGATCCGCCACGGTCACCCGTCAACACTGCACCTGTGGTGGGCTCGCCGTCCGCTCGCTGCTGCCCGCGCCGTGCTGTTTGCGCAACTCGTCGATGACCCGTCCTCGAATCCCGAAGAGTTCCCCACCGAAGAATTGCAGCGCAAGGAACGCGACCGTCTGCACAAACTGATCGAGCGCCTCGTCGTTTGGGAGAACATTCGCGACGAGAAGCTACTCGCCGAAGCACACGCGGAGATTCTCAAATCCACTGGTGGCAATCCCCCACCCATCCTCGATCCGTTCGCCGGTGGCGGCACGATACCGCTCGAAGCACAGCGGCTCGGCCTGGAGGCGCACGCATCGGACCTCAATCCCGTTGCGGTACTGATCAATAAGGCGCTGATCGAGATTCCGCCGAAGTTCCGCGACCTGCCGCCAGTGTTCCCGGGCCTCGCTGAATCCGAGATCCGCTCATGGAAAGGCGCCGAAGGTCTGGCCGCCGATGTGCGGGCCTATGGGGCGTGGATGCGCGATGAGGCCGAAAAGCGGATCGGGCACCTGTACCCCAAG
The DNA here is from genome assembly GCF_045311035.1 of Mycobacterium sp. SMC-13. Classification (NCBI taxonomy): domain Bacteria; kingdom Bacillati; phylum Actinomycetota; class Actinomycetes; order Mycobacteriales; family Mycobacteriaceae; genus Mycobacterium; species Mycobacterium sp. SMC-13. Next base: position 100,606 of record NZ_JBJIAI010000011.1, on the reverse strand, counting down.
GCAGCCCTGCCGGATGGGTCGAAAGCGACTGTCATTGCCTGGATTTGGGCACGTACCGTCACCTGCCCCAACCCCGCGTGTCGTATTGCGATGCCGTTGGTGCGGTCGTGGTGGCTCGGTAAGAAGAAAGGCAAAGAGGCGTACGTCGTGCCGTCCGTGGTCGAAGGCAAGGTCAGCTTCTCCATCGGCCACGATCCGAAGACTGCGCCGACAACAGAGACCGACGGCACTGTCGGGCGAACCGGCGCAACGTGTATCGGTTGCGGATCAGCCGTTGAGCTGAAATACATTCGGGCCGAGGGCCGCGCGGGACGGATGGGTTCACAACTGATGACGACTGTCGCTGAGGGCAACCGCACCCGCATCTACCTGAAACCAACGCCTGAGCACGAAGCTGCGGCACAGGTTCCGCGTCCCGACGACGTGCCACGAGGTGAACTGCCGAACAATCCGCGCGACTTCAAGACTCCAAACTATGGCATGACAACATTTGCCGACCTGTTCACTCCGCGACAGCTCACCGCGCTCACCACGCTCGGCGACCTGGTCACGGAGGCACGTGAGCACGTACTCGCGGACGCGTGCGCCGCAGGCATGCCCGAGGGCGACCGCCTCGAACCCGGCGGCACCGGCGCCGCTGCCTACGCCGACGCGGTAGCGACGTATCTCGGACTAGGTGTCAGCAGACTTGCCGACATAGCCAACGCGCTGTGCCGCTGGGAGAACACCAAAGAACAGATTCGCAATCTGTTTGCTCGCCAGGCCATCCCGATGATCTGGGACTTCCCCGATACGACTCCATTTGGAAAGGCAGCGGGTTCATACACAGTCAGTCTGAACAGCATCGTGAAGAGCATCCAAGTCGCTGGCAACACGATCGGAGAGGCCAGGCAAGCATCGGCTGACGACCGCCCTCTCGATGGCTTGCTGATCTCCACTGACCCGCCGTACTACGACAACATCGGCTATTCGGACCTATCGGACTTCTTCTACGTGTGGCTGCGCCGCTCGCTACGGGCGATCCACCCCGAGCTGCTCAGCACGATGCTGGTGCCCAAGTCGGAAGAGCTTGTCGCGAACCCCTACCGCCACGGCGGGCGAGAGGGAGCGCATAGATTCTTTGAAGACGGGTTCCGAGAGGTTTTCAGACGGGCACGCGAATCCGCGCTCCCCGACTACCCGATCACCGTCTACTACGCCTTCAAACAATCCGAGACCACAGATGCTGGCGAAGCATCGTCCGGCTGGGAAACCCTGCTGGAAGGAATGATCCGCTCAGGTTGGGCGGTCACCGCCACTTGGCCGCTCCGCAGTGAGCTCAGCAATCGGATGCTCTCCCAGGGAACCAATGCCCTTGCCTCGTCAATCGTCTTAGCGCTCCGCCCTCGTCCTGAGGAGGCGCCACAGACCGACCGCCGCGCGTTCATCGAGGCCCTCAAGGCCGAATTGCCCTCCGCGCTCAGAGAGTTGCAACAAGGCGCGATCGCCCCGGTTGACCTGCCTCAGGCAGCAATCGGCCCTGGCATGGCCGTGTTCTCTCGCTACTTGGCGGTCCTCGAACCAGACGGCTCCAAGATGTCCGTGCGGTCCGCGCTCGCACGCATCAACGAGATCCTCGATCAGGTGCTCAACGAGCAAGAGGGCGATTTCGATTCGACAAGCCGATTCGCCATCGCCTGGTATCGCCAACATGGCTACGACACAGGTACTTTCGGAGACGCCAACAACCTAGCCAACGCCCGCAACACTTCCGTCGACACTATGGATCGTGATGGCATCCTGATCAGCAGGGCCGGCAAGGTCCAGCTGATCAAACCGTCTGACCTGGCCTCCGACTACGACGTGCTCGCCGACCTACACACCAGCAACTGGGAAGTCCTGCACCACCTGATCAAGAAGCTGGAAGGCGACGGCATCACCCCCGCCGGCGAATTCCTGCGCATCGCGCTGACCCGACCGGACGCAGCGATCGATGCCGATTTGGTGAAAGAGCTTGCGCACCTCCTGTTCCGGATCGCCGAGAGCAACGGCTGGACCAAGGACGCGCTGAGCTTCAACAGCCTGGTCACCAGCTGGCCCGAAATTCTCGATGTGGCACGGGCCGATGCTCCGGCAACGAGCGCACAGGGCACCTTGGACTACGACGAGGAAGACGACTGACATGGCGCTGAGCAATCGCGACCGCATCAACCGCATGTTCGAGGTCATCGCGCCTGCCTTGGACGACTTCATCTCCTCAGTGATCGGACAGGGCGACCCAGCCCTCGGCGCGGCCTGGCCCAAACTCGTCCAGAACAAGGACTCGAAAAACGGCGCCCCGTCGACCAAGACATACGAGCCACTCGACCCGCAGGTGCAATTGCGGATGCTGACCGAAGGCAACATCACCGGCGGGTTCAGGAAGGGCTGGTACCCATTCAACGAAGCGCTCGGCAGGGCCGGGGAGTCCTTCGCCATTGAGCTTCGGGAGGCGCGAAACACGTGGGCACACAACGGTTCGTTCAGCGACGACGATGCCTACCGCACCTTGGACACTGCCGAGCGCCTGCTGCGGTTGATCGGCGGCAGCACCGAGGCGGACGAAGTCCAAACCATCAAGCGCAATCTGCGCCGAGTTACCGCGGACAAAGACGACAAGAAGGTACTCAAGGCGGCTGTCGACAATCCCGAGGCCGCCGGCCTCCAGCCGTGGCGGGAAGTGCTGCCACCGCACGATGATGTTGCGACGGGAAACTTCGCGTCCTCCGAATTTGCGGCTGACCTCCACAAGGTTGCCTTCGGCGGAGAACAGGATTCGGACTATGCCGACCCGGTGACGTTCTTCCGACGCACTTACCTGACAGAGGGACTGACCGATCTCGTCGGCCGTGCCGTCAGGCGCTTGTCCGGCGACGACAACGCGCCGCCGGTGATCAACCTGCAGACCAATTTCGGCGGCGGCAAGACGCACTCGATGCTGGCCCTGTGGCACGTCGCGGCCGGGCTTCCGGTGGGTGATTTCCCGCAGGAGACCGCAGACTTGCTGACCACCAACGGTTACCAAGCCGGCATGGTGAACCGCGTCGCGATCGTCGGCAATCATTTCAGCCCAGCCGGCGAACCCAAGACGGACGGCCCTCACGTCAACACCCTGTGGGGCGAGTTGGCCTGGCAGTTGGGCGGCGCGGAGGCGTACGCACTTGTCGCCGAAGCCGATGTCAACCGAACGCCTCCGGGCGCGGCGCTCCACGAACTGCTGGCGAAGTACTCCCCCGCGGTCATACTCATCGACGAATGGGTTGCCTACGCCCGCTCACTCGTCGGACGCGATGACCTCGCCGGTGGCACGTTCGATGACCAGTTCACCTTCGCGCAATCGCTCACCGAAGCCGCCAAAGGAACGTCCGGCGTGTTGCTGGTCATTTCGATACCGGCTTCCAACGCCATCGACAGTTCAGAGCCCATCGCCGGAAGCGCCGAGGAAGTCGGCGGCTCCAACGGACTGGAGGCCCTACATCGCCTGCAGCGCGTCGTTGGCCGTCTCGCCGACCAGTGGCGTCCTGCATCATCGCTTGAGGCGTATCAAATCGTGCGGCAACGACTGTTCCAACAACCCGACGCGGCTGCGCTGGCATCGATCGGCGCTACCGCGCGCGCCTATGTCGACTTCTACCGCAAGTACAACGACGACTTCCCGCGAGAATCCCGGGAGCCGGCCTACGAGGACCGCATCAAACGGACCTATCCCATTCACCCCGAACTCTTCGACCGTCTCTACGAGGAGTGGTCGTCGCTGGAGCGGTTCCAGCGCACCCGTGGAGTTCTGCGCCTGATGAGCACCGTGATCCACGCGCTGTGGACCGGTGACGACTCGTCACCGCTGATCATGCCGGGCTCGATACCGCTGGCGGTCGGACGGGTGAACTCGGAATTGACCAGCTACCTCCAAGATTCGTGGAAGGCCGTGATCGACGCCGATGTCGACGGCCCGAACTCCGAACCGGCCCGCATCGACGTTGCGAAGCCGCTGTTCGGTCAGCGGTCCCTGACCAAACGTCTCGCTCGAACCGTGTTCTTCGGCGCCGTACCGACGATCGGCTCGGCGCACAAGGGGCTCGAAACCCAACGTGTCTTCCTGGGAACCGCGGTGCCCGGCGATGTCCCCGGCAACTTCCATGCCGCGCTGACTCAGCTCGGCGATCGGGCTACCTACTTCTACTTGGGGTCCGGCAAGTACTGGTATGACCTGCAGGCCAACATCACTCGTACCGCCAAGGACCAAGCCGAGCGCCTGCACAAGGAAGACGTCTGGGCTGAAATCGCGCTCCGTCTGCAAGCCCAAGCACGTACCCGCGGCGACTTCGCCGGTGTGCACGTGTGCCCGGAATCGAATGCCGATACTCCTGATACCGATGAAGCCCGGCTGGTGATCCTGCATCCCAAGGTCGCACACAAGCGGGGTACCGATTCTGCGGCAAAGGCTTTCGCGCACAAGGCAACGGAGCAGCGTGGCACTGCGAACCGCTCCAACCGCAACATGCTCGTGTTTCTGGCCGCCGACGAAGCACGACTCGAAGAGCTCGACAACGCGGTGCGCGACTACCTCGGCTGGAGCCACGTCCTGGCCAACGAGGCCGATCTGGATCTCACCACGAACCAGAAGGATCAGGCCACCCAGCGGCAGGCAACGGCCGACCAGACGGTCAAATCGCGTCTGCTGCAAACATTTACGTGGGCCCTCATTCCGTCACAGCCCGATCCGGGAGCGCCTTTCATCCTGCGCGAGACCAAGGTGGAAGGACAGTCGGAGTCACTGGCCGAACGAGTGTCCCGTCGTCTCGGCAGCGACGGGGATCTGTCAACACAGCAGGCCGCCGTGACCGTTCGGCTTGCCATCAACAAGGTCCCACAGATCTGGAAAGACGGGCACGTTACGCTCGGCGCGCTGTGGGAGCTGTACTGCCAGTATCCTTATATGCCGCGCCTCCGCGATCGGAAAGTGTTGCAAGAAGGCGTCCGTGAGCTTCCCCTGATCTGGGAGACCGATGCTTTCGCGTTGGCCACCGGCTACCAAGACGGCCGGTACGTCGGCTTGTGGATTCCTGGCGATGCCAATTCCGCACCGGTTGCCACGGACTCGCTCCTGCTCGTGCGCCCCGATGTTGCCACCAAGCAGCGTGCCGAAGAAGAGCCTGCCCCCGAATCTGGGGATCCCAGTCCGTCGCCAACGAAACCGCAGCCGGCCAAGGGACCAGGCGTCGACGTCGGGTTCCCGCCGGCCAAGACCCGCTTCTACGGCGTGAAGACCCTCAGCTCGGACAAGATCGCGCTCGATTTCAAGAACATCGCGGATGAGGTCATCGCAAACCTGCGCGACCAAGGAATTGAACTAGTGGTGCGAATCGAAATCGAGGCTGTCGACTCAAACGGGTTCGACGAGAACAAGATTCGCACGGTCGCCGAGAACGCCAAAACGCTGAAGTTCGATCAGTCTGGGTTTGAGGAGAGCTAGCTTCGCGCGGACTTCGCGGCCTGCACGTTCCAGTCAACGGCGAGGCTGTCGACGGCGTACGTCGCATCGTCGACGGTGTAGTGCTCCGCCGAAACCAATTACCTGATCAGGCCTGTTCGGGAAAACGCCGTGTAGTCGAGGTAATCCTTCACAGCTCGTACGGCATTCTGCCGACTCGCGGGTGTCCGCGGGAGTTGTCCCGCCGGGCGTAATCGACGTACCGCCACCATGGCCATCGGGCTGTCAGACGTGCTACATAAACGCTGGGCGTGAGGTACCAAAGTCGCCCCGCGCCGGTCACTTCGTACTGCCATTGGTCCATCTCGACACCGCCATGCGCTGCCGTCGCCAGGCGACCTTTGAGTTGGTGGTGCCGAGATGATCTGGGCGTGTGCGAAGCTCGCGCCAGGCCGTGGCCGTGTTCGCGGGCGCCTGTTGACACAGCGCTTCCCAACCCTTGATGGCCTCGACCCGTTCGCGCTCGCGGCCACGTTGACGCCACCCACGAAACCGGTTGACACCAACCTGCATCCCCATCGTTCAGCGAACAGTGAAGGATTCGAGCGCAGGTACACAACCTTCGGTGTATCTTTGGTGTATGACCCGCACAAACATCGACATCGACGACCATGCGTGCGAGGTCGTCATGCGCAGGTTCCACTTGACCAGCAAGCGGGATGCGGTGAACTTCGCGCTACGCAATCTCGCGCAGGAAGCACTGGACCTCAAAGCAGCCCGAGGGCTCCGGGGGTCGGGATGGGACGCCGATCTCGATGAATTGCGCAGCGACCGCGTCCAATGATCCTCGTTGACACGTCAGCCTGGATCGAGTTTCTAAGGAACACCGGGAGCAGCGTGTGCGAGCGAGTCGACGAGCTACTCGCCGAGCCGATTGCGATCTGCGCCCCCGTCCAGATGGAAATCCTCGCCGGGGCCCGAAACGACCGCCACCTCAAGGATCTTCGTGGCCTGTTGGCACGCGCACAGACTCTACCGACATCCCCCACTGACTATGAAGACGCCGCAGCTATTTACCGCGTCTGTCGGCGTCGCGGTGAAACCGTACGCAAGCTGATCGACTGCCTCATCGCCGCGCATGCCATACGCGAACAGATTCCAATCCTGCACTCCGACAGCGACTTCGACGCGATTGCGCGGCATACATCGCTACAGCTGGATACCTCACCGCGGCCGGACTGACCCAGCCGCCATCAACAACTCCACCGCGGCGCCAATCGGAATGCGCTCCTGCTCCAGGCGTAGGCCATCGCGCTGCAACACGCCCAATGCTGCGCGCTCGGTTTCGGTCAACCACACCACATCGACTGACCCACTCGCAGCGTGTGGCACGGCAAGGTCATGCCAGCGCTCCAGCGAGGCGTGATCCATCAGCAAGCTCTCACAAGGACATTCGGCCCGGAAACGGGCCAGAATGTCGAACCCGTCGGCATCCAGGTCACCCCAGTAGATGACGCGCCGTGCATTTTGCACCCACGGAAATCCGGCCACCGCGGTCGCATGGTCGCCCCAACCGAACACCGCGACCGTGCCGGGCACGTCAGGTAGCGCTTCGAGGGTCTGTAGGTTCTCGACAACCAACACCTGCGACGCCGCAAGGTCAAGCCCCGCCACCTCCCGGTCCGGGGCAGCAAAGATACGCGGAAGACCTTGTCGCAGAGCAGGGTCAGCGATTACGACCGCCCGCAGTAGTTCACGCTCCCGCAGTCCCAGATGCTCAGGCACACCGAGCGGCACCGCTAGCGCCGTCACCGCAGTGCGGTGTGTACCCAGCCATTTGGTGTCGACACCGGGAATCGGAAGCTGACGGATCAGCAGGCCGGAGTCCGGATTCTGACGTAACCAGCGAACCGTAGCCAGGAGCCGGTCGAAGTCGTTGTCGGCCAAGGAATTCCAGTACCGGAACGTCTCGACCAGGACCGCCGACCATTGCGGCCCATCATCGAGCGCCTGGAGCTGCGCGCGGCGCTGTTGCAGAGACTGCCAGCGTCGGGTCTCACCTGCAGCCGCGACAATCGCATCCGCACCCTCGATGGTCACCACGACCGGTAGCAGTTGCCTACCAAGGCTGGGCCACCGCCGCTCCTCCCAGCGGACATCGAGGCGCGAGTCTTGCCAGGCATGGACCCAGTTCTCGACGACCGCACGCTGGGCCGCGACGGCCGCCTCGCTCGGGCTACCCAGTCTTATTGTCAACGCATCGACGGAAGCACCGAACAACCACGATTTGAGATGGCGGTCCACCGTCCGTCGTGCCCGCGCCACGACGTCCTTGGGCAGCACGAGTTTTTGTGGCTCAGCCATCAGCCGCCTCACCGATGGATGCGACCCCCAACCGGGATGCCTTCGAATCTCGGATCGACACAGTGGCTACCCCGCCGACGTAGTCCTGCAGTGTCTTGATCATCTTCAGTGGTGTGGCGAGCACAAGGTGAAAACCGAACTGATCGAACACATCTGCCGCACGGCGGGTGTATTCAGGATCCGACCGGTCGAATGCCTCGTCGAGGACCACCGTGCCGTACTTGGGCACGTCGGCATCCGACCCGACGAGCTGGTACCGAAGGGCCGCGGCCAGACAGAAGAACACCAACTTCTGCGCCTGCCCACCGGACAGCGCGTCCGAAGAATCGTGGTGGTTGACCGCCGTGCCCTCGGCATCCATCTCGATACCGACGAACGTGACGTGGCGCCGCGTGTCCAGACACCGATTGCGCCACACCACGTCACCAGGATCGGACGATCCGAGCCGCCCGAGCAGCTCTCGCATCCGCTCGAATCGTTGCTCCTGAGCTTGCCGATCGTCAGCAAGCAGCGACCCCTCCTGCACGCGTGCGATGGCCGCCAGAAACTCCGTCACGTCCGGATGCAGGGAGTCGCGGACGTCGATCTTCAGGAACCGGCCACGGTCGAATTCCGAATGTGCCAGTGACGAATTGACCTCATCGATCCGGCGACGGATCTCGCCGGGCGCGCGCCGGATTCGCAGCGCGAGCGTGCCGAGGTTCTGATTCGACTGCCGATCGTTGAGATCGAAGAATCGATTTTCCACGCTGGGCAGGTCATCGGCACGCAGCCGGCGCAGGAATGCCACGGCATCGTCGGCGTATCCGTGCTCGGCAGCAAGTTCGGGGTGCGGCCAGCGGTTGAGGTACTGCTGCAGCACAGTCTCGATAGCGTGTTGCGCTTGCAGCAGCTTCTTCTCGGCCGCCGAATATTCGCCCCGAATCTGGTTCGCCACCGCCCGTTCTGCAGCGGGAAAGCCGTTGAGCCGCAGGGCCGCACGTTTGCCATCGTCGAATCGAGCGCGGTAGCGCTCGGTCAGATCGGGAGACGGCTCGTCGCTCGCCGCCGCTGTGCGTTTCAGGTCGTCGATGCGGGATGCGACATTCTGTGCGTGCTGGCGCGCTGAGTACAGCGCCTCGTGCGCCTCGTCGTATGCCTTTTCAGCTCGAGTCGCCTCGCCTCGCGCCTGGACGACTGCGGCTTCCAGCCGGTCGATCTCGACGTCGCCCCGCAGTGCTGCGAGACGCTCGGCCACATCCAGACGGTGAGCTTCCGCGGCCAACAGGTCGAGCTCGTCCCATTCGACTGCGACGATCCCTGGAGCTGACTGGACCCGGTCCCGACGCTGTTCGGATTCGGCGCGGGCAGCACGCGCGCGACGGTGTGCGGAGTCGGCATCGGATTCAGCCTTACGCAGGGCGTCGCGCAGGGCCTGGAGCTTGCTGTCATTGTTGGTGCCGAGCACGTAGTGCCGCCGGTCGTCGATCGCCGACCGGTCGTCCTTGATATGCCGGTCGCCGTCGCGGGTCTGTCCGGCGCGGGTCACGGCGCGGTGGTGCCGGCCCAGTTCCCGCGCGTCGCCAACACGGCGGTAGTCGAATCGGGATACGAGTTCGAAATGCAGCCAGTGCTGCCATCGCCCCTCGGCGATCTGGAGCACATTCACGATCGAATCGGCATCGACAGCCGAAATCCGGTGTGTGCGATGCACATCCACGCGCCGCCACACCAGCCGCGTGCCCAGATGGGCAGCATCGACGGCAGCGGCAACATCATCGGCGTGCTCGTCGGCGACCAGCATTGTGCGGCCCAGCCCGCCGAGCACCCGCTCGGCGGCGCCCGCCCAATTCGCATCGGTGACGTCGATCAACTCGCCGGCGAACGGCAACGATCGCGCCGGCAGCCCGGTCGCGCGCATGACCAGCTCACGAGCCGCCAGCAGCCTGTGGTCCAGGTTCGACTTCTGCCCGGCGAGCGAAGAGATCTGCTGTTTGAGGTCGGTAACCTGTTCGTCGGCGCGCGCGGCAGCGAGGATCAGGGCGCTGTGCGCGGCGTCGTGTGCACCGGCTCCAGCCTCGAGTTCAGCTGCCTCCCTTGCGATCTGCGAGCACATGGTGGCGAAGCCCTCGGCGGTATCGGGAACAGTCGTATCCCAGGGCCGTAAAGCCGCATCTAATCGGGCGCGCTGCGTGACCACCCGGCGGACCGCTTCGTCGGCGCTATCCAGGGCATCGGTGAGCTCACGCAGGGACTGATTTCCGTCACGCGCACGCTCGGCATCCTTCAGCGCGGTGGCAGCACGATGACGGGCCGCACTCGCATGTTCGTCACGCGTGACGGCGTCAGCGAGCGCGGCCTCTGCGTCGGCGTGCCACCCCTGCGCCAGATCAAGTTCGAAGCGCGCGGCCAAGCCGTCGAGCGCCGCCAGCTCCTCGCCGAATTCCTGGGTCTGTCGCGCCTCCCGGTCCCGGGTTTTGGTCCACTCCTCCAGCGGTGTCAGTGCGGCGATCTGCTCGCGCGTCTGTACGACCCTGCGATGCGCCTCGTCGAGGTCGGCAAAGAACTCGACGGCGCGACGAGCCTCGGCAAAAGTGTCGGGTTCGTCGAGCATGTAGTCGCGGAACAGCCGGTCGAGACTGTCGAGCCCTTTGGCAGACATCGCACGGTGCAGCAACAGTTGCGCGTTCTCGTCGGCGATCCCCAACCGGGCACGGAGCCGCTGACCGAACTGGGGGTAGCTCTTGTTGTAGAGCACGTCGGGCCAGCGCTTCTTCAACCCGCGAACGTCGATGCCGTCGGAGACCACGTGTCTCAATTCGGTGATGTCCAGGTGGTGGTCGAAAAGCAGGAACGCGCGGCCCGATTCGCCGAGATCGTTACTGCCGCGCTTGAGGTGGAACAGTGCGACCAATGTCGTGACGGTATCCCCGTCGGGGTCGGCGGTGGTCATCGTCAGCCCGACGGCGCTCCAGGTCGCTCCTTCCCGTAGGTAGCGCGACCGCAATTCGCGGGTGTCCGCGTCGGATCCGCGCGCGTACGCACCTCGGATGTAGGACGCCACGGTGCGGCCGCGGCCCTGCGCGGCCGCATTGAAACTGAGCTTCGTCGGCGGCACCAGCACTGTGGAGATCGCGTCGAGCAATGTGGACTTGCCCGAGCCGGAGGGACCGGTGATCAGGAAGCCACGGCGTGCCACCGACAGGTCGTGATAGCCGTCGTAGGTACCCCAATTGAACAGCTGCACACGTGCCAGGCGGTGCTGACCCAGCCGGAACACGTCCTCACTCATCGTCGACCTCGGCATCGTCCTCGACATCCAAGAGCCGTTGGTACTCGGCCTCGACCAGCGCAACCTCGTCCGCGTCGAACAACTGACGGAGCACGGGTGATACTTCGAACCGGCCCGCGGTATCAGCGGCGGAGATCAGCGAGTACTTCTTCATCTTTTCCCACGACGCGTTGATCCGCTTCCGGAAGCCGCCCGCATCGGTGGTGTAGCGCCCGCGGTAGGGCTCCATGTCGGCGGCGATGTCGTCGTATTCGACGATCACCCGTTGTCCAGGCGGTGCCACGAGCAACTGGTAGCGCAACGCGAGTACCACCAGCGTGTCCATGAAGGTCAGCGTCTCTGTCCGAAGTACCTGCGGTGGAGCGAGTTTGGGGTCATCGGGTGCGGGCTGCGGCCGGGTGAACGCGATGCCGTCGTCCTCGTCGAGGACGAGGTCGAGGAACACGTCGGCCAGTCGGCGTTCGATTTCGCTGCGGTGGGCGAGAATTGCCGACCATTGCTGTCGATGCGCATCATGCGTCACCACCGGACCGCGGAGCAGTTGGACCAGCGCACGCTTTGCCTCGAACGGAAAGGTCTCCTCGGGATTCACCGGTGATCCTCGAATGTGTCAGGGCTGAAGGTGATTGTAGGAAGCACAACGGTGCGTCGGTCCAGAGCGACCCGTTCGCTGGTGTCGGTGCAGACGGCGCCGTGCTCAGCGCCGAGAACCATCAGGCCGACGATGCTGGCGAGGCCCTGGGTGGCAGGGAACTCGGCCAAGACCTGCCCTGCGGTGACCGGTCCAGCCGACTGGCTGAGACTGGCGACGATGTTGCTGCGGAGTTCCTCGAAATCGATGTCGGATTCATGTGCCTGCGCAGCGAGTTCGGCGAAGTCGACCTCGTCGGTGTCATGCCGATCGAACTCCGTAGGCACCCGGCCTTCGCCCGGGTTGTGCAACTTGAGGGCGGCGATCGAACGAACCTGCATGCCAATTCTGGTGAGTTCCAAGTTCATTGACTTCTCGGGTCGGTGCTGGGCACTCACTTGCACAGCGAGTGACTGGCAGCGCTGAATCAGTTGGCGGAGTCGCCGATGCTCCTCGTATTGGCGTGACAGCACGAAATGACGCAGCGATCGGGACAGCAGGATCATGGTCTGGCGTACCGTGGCGGCTTCGTCTTCCAGTCGGGTGAGCAGGGTGCTCAGGTCGGTACGCATCTGAGGAGTCAACTCGGCCGCGAAGTCGCGCGACAGGATGGCGGTGATCGCTTCTTGGAGGCGGGTCGACTGTTCAGCGTCCAGGATCACGTCGTAGAAGCCGTTCACCGAGCGCCCGGCCTCTGAATCAGCCAGCAGATCCACTCCGCGAAAAACGTTACCCAACGTCGCGCCACCCTCAGCAGTGTCGTCAAGGATTTTGGCCCGGAGGTCCCGGCTCAATTCTTCGATGGTCGACCGCACCCGGGCGAAATCCACGGGTACCTCCTGCGCCAGGCCCAGCGTCTCGGCGACCCGCTCCTTTGCGCTCTCCGCATCGAGCACCGCGAACTCGCCGCGTTCGACTTCTTCGATGCGCTGCTCGACGGCCTTGCGTTCGGCCTCCAGCAGCGCGAGCCGCGATGCCGAAACGGGATCCGAATCACGTTGCAGTGCAATGAGGTTAGCGGCGATCGAACCCAGCCGTGAGGCCGACGCGGTACGTTGCGGCGCATCGATTCCGTTCACCATTGCGGCGGCGTTCAATGCTGCCGCCGATGGCGCCAACGTTTCGGTGCCCCGCGTCTGGCCGGGACGCCGGACCAAGTAGCCGTCATGCACCCAACTCGCGACGTACGCTGTTGCAGTCGAATCGAATTCAGCTCCGGTCCCACGGAGGAGTTCGAGATCCTGGTCGAGTTCGGCGACCACGTCGGCCGCCGGGCGCACACGTCGTTCAGGCGGAAAGTAGGCCTGGACCACGGCGATGATCAACCCCGCATTTCGGGCTCTCAGCAGCGACCATTCCGGCGCCTCCTGCTGCAGGCGCCGCAAGCGCAAGACCGCGGACGTTATCGCCACGGTGCGAGACTAGCCGGAAGGGCCGACAAGACTCTCTCCGCCTTGTGGAGTGATCCGTTCCCAAAAGACGCAAACCCAAAAATGGGATTTTACTGGTATCATAGTCCCATGGAAGCGGTAATCGACTCGGGCGGCCGCATCTTGGTGCCCAAGCAACTGCGCGACGCGTTGGGACTGACGCCTGGTTCGACGGTCGACATTTCGGCATATGGCCCTGGATTGCAGATTGTCCCCGGCGGTCGCAGCGCGCGACTCGTGCGAAACAAGGACGGGCGCCTCGTCGCCAACGCACACACAGTCGTCACCGATGAAATGATGTTCGCGCTCATCGATTCGGGGCGACGCTGACGTCGCAGCAGGTCACGGCAATCGATACCAGTGTGGCGGTGCCGTTGCTTGTGACCTCGCATCCGCAGCATGTCGCGATCTCGCAATGGGCAATGGGCCGACGTCTTGGGCTCAGCGGGCATGCGCTGGCCGAGACATACTCGGTTCTGACGCGTCTGCCCGGCGATGCTCGCGTCGACCCCGCTGATGCGGTGACGTTGATCGACGAGAACTTCCCAGAGCCCCTTCAGCTGAGTGCCGATGCCGCAGGTGGTGCCCATCGCGAATTCGCCCGTCGCGGAGTCGCCGGTGGCGCCACCTATGACGGCTTGGTCGCGTTGGCTGCTCATGAGCACGGTGCAGTCCTGGTCACTCGCGATGCACGAGCCAAGGCAACCTACGACGCCATCGGGGTGAACACGGAAGTGCTGGCCGGCGCCTGACCTGTCTTCGGCGGGCGCGGCCCGACCAGAACCTGGCACCGATATCGCGGTGTAGGCCCCTTGCCCACCCTCGTCGTCGTAGATCTGCACGTGGTGATGCGTTGTGCCTCGTGCTCTGTCACCTGTGCACACTGCTGGGCTGCGATGTGATGGCGGGATTTGAACCCATTTGCGCTGCCCTCCGCGCACCGGAAACGGTGACGAGCCGTTTTGCGGGTTGTGCACGCCCCTGCGACAACTACCTGCTACACCATGCTGCTGTCAGTCCAGCAGCTCGATCTCCCAGTTGGCCTTCTGGATCCGGACGTCGAGCTCGCGCAACTCCTGCGCCACCTGGTCGGCCCGCGCCCGCAGATCGCCAACGGACAAGGCGGACAACATCTTCAGCTCCGAACGCAGCTGCCGCGAGTAGCCGTACTGGCCCGCGCCCGCACCCGCGGCTGCATCCGCGGCCGTGGTCAGGACGTGGTACCGCAAGCGCAGCGCGTCGCGCCGCCCGAGGGCGTCGGTCAGCGTGCCGTCCGCCCCGACCGAGTTGGCCGCGTTGGTCAGGTTGATCCGCCGGATCAGGGATTCGTATTCGTCCAGCGCGCCGTCGATCTCGACGAGTAGCGCCGCGGCGTCCTCGGCAGGCACTTCGCCCTCCTGGAACCGTGCGTTACCCACGACGCGCACGCGCAACTGCTCGATACGGCGAACTGCGTTCGCACGCAACGACAAAGCTTCTGCCAACTTCATGATTTCACCTCGCTCCTGATGGCACCGGCCGAGCGTTCGTTTCTCGGCCCGAACCATGATGAGCGGAAAAGGCTTGGCCGGCAACGTATTTTTCAGCAGGCCAGACGGTCGGTGGCGATCAGCCCTGCGCGCCGACGAAGAACAGCACGAGCACCGCAACCAGGCCGAACAGGGCGGCAAAGAATGCGCCACATGCCACGTCGTCAAACCGCGGCCGCACCGTCGCGACCAGAACCGCGGCCGCGGCGACCAGCAACGCGCCCGCCGGCGCGAACAGCCAGTAGTACAACAGCGGCGCCGGGGACATCACGACCAGGCCGAGCGCGTAGCCGCCGAACAGATATCGCGGATCAACCTCGCGCTCGATCCGCGGGTCGAGCGTGCTCTCATGCTCGAAGGACATGCGCACCTCCTCTGGTCAGCGACACACCGTCACCGTGGCAACGGCCTGCAGGTACAGCAGACCGACAATGCACCAAACGCTCACGGGTGCGACCACCAGCGCCACAGCGACGCTGCTGAGTACCCGCGCGCGCAACAACAGTGCTGCAATCAGTCGACATATCAGCGAAACACTCACCGCTGCAGTCAAATTCGTTCCAGCTACCCGGTCGAGGTGCGGATCATCACCGGGGCCCATGGCCCCGACCGCCAACAGACCCCAGCCGACTCCCCCTGAGACCGCTCCGGCGAGTACGCCGCGGGTCCAGTCCGTACCAATTAAACGTCCCCCCGATCCGGTTCGCTCATGTCCCCCGTCGCCGGTACGCCCTCGGCCAATCCGTACTGCAGGTACACGATGCCGGCCGGGCTCGATACCGGCGGCTTGAGCAGCGTCAGGTTCGACGGCACCGGACCGCCATCGAATACCCTCTTGCCTACCCCCAGGACAATAGGATGCACCCAGAGGTCGATGCGATCAAATAGTTTTTCGCGCAACAGGGTCTGCACGAAGTTCAAACTCCCGACCACTTTCACGTGCTCGTGGCGATCACGGATTTCCCGCACTTCGCTGACCAGATCCGTGCCGATCTGCGTCGAGCCGGACCACGACAGATCGGGCTCGCCGCGGGAGGCGACGTACTTGGGGATGCGATTGAACATGGCCGCGAATTCGTCGTCCTGGTGCGGCCAGTAGCCCGCGAAGATGTCGTACGTCCGCCGGCCGAGCAGCAGCGCGTCGGTGCCTTCGTACGCGGCGCCGACCTGCTCCCCCGACACCTCGTCGATCAGCGGTGCCTGCCAGCCTTCGAATGGAAAACCCCCGTCGGGGTCTTCTCCGGGACCGCCGGGCGCCTGCCCGACGAGGTCGAGAGTGGCGAACAACGCGAGGTGAATCTGGCCCATTTCCAGCTCCTGGTGAGTCGGTGGTGTGTGTCAATGAGGTAGACCAGCGGACTCGGTGAAACTCATCGGCGCGGCCGGCTACTTCCCGGACAGCACCCGGTACTGCGCCGAAATCTGTTGGTCCACAGCGGTTTCATCGTCGGCGAAGACCTGGAACACAAATCTGTCGGTGCGGGCGAGGCAGCTGTAGTGCCACCCCAGGATGCGCCATGTCACCGTCGCGTCCGGTTGCGCATAGTCGCGGAGGTGCTCGAAACAGCGCGCACCGGGGAACCCCGGCACCGGCCCGGCCATCTGCACATCCGGATTCTTCATGATCAGAGCGCTGGTGGCGTCCAGCAGCTGCGCGGCCGAATCCGCATTGGGCGCCTGGTAGACCCGGCCCCACCGCTGTGTCACCCACTGGACGCCGGCGCGCTCGAACTGGGTCGTCATGCTCACCGGATCGGTTTCGAAATGCAGCCACGCCCGCGGTCGCCACGTCCCGATCAGTACGCCCTGCTGCCGATCGGGAGTGGTGATGGTCTTCGACAGCAACTGATCGTCGCTCGGATCTTTGGGCAGGTCAGCGAGTTTCGCGGGATCGGTGGGCACAAAGCTCTTGATGAGCGACTGCTGCCTGCTGAGCAGGTCGGACGTCAGCAACTGAGCCCGCAGCGGTGCCTTGGTCAGCTTGGTGGCTTTGGCGCTCACGAATTGGTACAGCACGAAACGTCCCTGCGCGGTGTACGCCGCGACGCCACTGGCCCCGGTGCCGTAATCCACGCCGACCGCCGGCACCGTGCCGGTACCGACCGAGATCTGGACGGGATATGTCGGAAACGGAGTGGCCACGACGGGGCCGAACTGTGCGGTGAATTCTGCCGCGGCCGCCGCTGCTTGGCCATCATCGGGAAACATCAGGACCGCGTTCTGGATTTCCAGATCGGAGTCCCGGGACCCTGATGACCGGTACGACCCGAAACCGGCGACCAGACCGTGTGCTCTGGCAATGCCCTGCATCACATTGTCTTTGGACACCCCGAGGATGTTGTCGACACCGAACTCCGACGTCATGGTGCCGGTCCCGATGGCCCCGGGCTTCGTCACCGACGCGTCGATTTCCCAAGGGCCCACGACGTATTCGGCCATCCGGGTCGATTCGACGATCGACTGCGTGAGCGGGTTGGGTCCAGCGCTGAAGAACGGGGTGCTCGGCTTGATCTGGTAGTTACCGGTCCGCAGCTGGCTGACGTCCGGTTCGGGGTCGCTCAGTGAACCGCCGAACCGCGAGGTGCCGGTCGTGGTCGTCGAACAGCCCGCGACCACGCACCCGCACGTAACCACGGCAAGTGCCAGCTTCCGGATCCCCACGATCCAACACTAACTGTGGCCGAGGCGCGCAAGCACCGATCGCACCGACTCCGCGATCGCCTCGTTGAACGGCCCGGCGTCCCGCCGCACGGTGCGCGTGCGGACCAGCACCGTCAGCATGACCCGTTCCCGCTTCGGGCCGATGAGCATCCCGGCGTCGTTGGTCGACCCGTAGTCGCCGCCGCCGGTCTTGTCCGCGCTGGTCCATCCCTCAGGCAGACCCGCGCGAAAACGGCGGGTCGACGTCGCGGTCTCCTCCATCCACCGACGCAGTTGGAACTGAGCCGCACCGGACAACGCGTCGCCGGCGAGAATGGCGCGATACCCGCCGCACAGCGCCCGCGGCGTGGTGGTGTCGCGGAGATCGCCGGGCGCCGCTTCGTTGAGGGCCGGTTCCCAGCGATCCAGCCGGGTCTGCGAATCACCGATCGAGCGGGCGAAATCCGTGAGCGCCGAGGGCCCGCCGATGGTCCGCAACATGATGTTGCCTGCCGCGTTGTCACTCTGGCTCAGGGCCGCGGCACAAATCTCTCGCAACGCCATCCGCGCCCCCACCGCCTCGCTCAGCACCGGCGAGTTGACCACGATGTCACCGGCGGTGATGGGCACCATGGCATCGAGATTCGCCTTGCCCGCCGTGGCCATCTGCAAGATGCGGGCCGCCGCATACGCTTTGAAGGTCGAGCACATCGCGAACCGCTCGTCAGCACGGTGCTCGACCGTCGCCGAAGACTCCAGATCAACTGCGTAGACGCCGATTAACGCCTGATAGCGATCTTCCAGATCGGCAAAGTTGGTCGGCTCGTCCGCCTTGGTGGGCTGGCACCCGGCCAGCACGCCCGTCGCGGCCAACCCGACGATGAAATCCCGTCGGCTCAGCGATACCCCCACATATTCAGCCAACCATGCATCGGCGCGCTACGCCAAACGGGATTTCTCCGGGTTGCCCTTGGGCCGCACCAACAGCGCGGCCACCAGGAAGCACAGCGCCCCGACGAAGGTCCCGAAGTTGGCCAGCCGCTCGTCGACCGTGACGCCGGTCTTGCGGACGAACGCCGCCAGTGCCGAGACCTGGAACGCGACGCAGCCCATCATGTTGATCCACGATGCCTGCCAGGCAACGGATTTCGGCGACCACAGGCCGACAACCAGGACCGCCAGCAGACCACTGAGCAGGAAGGCCAGCGACCCGGCGGCGTCGGGCGCCCAGACGTAGCGCCGCTCGGCGAGCACGGCGTGCGCCCACACCGCCGCGCCGGTACTGACGTTGAACAGCACCGTGCCCATGAATTGGATTGCCGCCGACCACCATTGGATCCCCGGCGGGGCGAGCACGTATTGCATCAGAGCGGCGGTGGTGAAGAACCACGAGCCGATGAAGCACAGCACGTTCGTCGCTCCGGCCCCGGCCACCGAGGGAAACCCCGGCGCCGTGGCCAGCGCGAAGAATGCCGAGCCGATGGCGAAAAGCCAACACTGCCTGGTGAGGGTGGCGAAGCCGCTCACGGCATTACAGGAAGCTGCGAATCCGCTCGCCGGTCTCCGACGTCGACAGTTTGGCGTCGCCACGCGTCGAAAGGTGCTCGGCGACAGCCTTGTCCACGCGGGCCGCGGCGTCGGTCTCACCGAGGTGCGTGAGCAGCAGCGCCACACTCATGATGGCCGCGGTCGGGTCGGCGAGACCCTGACCCGCGATGTCGGGCGCGCTGCCGTGCACCGGCTCGAACATCGACGGGTTGGTGCCCGTCGCATCGATGTTGCCCGACGCTGCCAGGCCGATGCCGCCGGAGACGGCCGCGGCCAGGTCGGTGATGATGTCGCCGAACAGGTTGTCGGTGACGATCACGTCGAAGCGGCCCGGATCGGTGACCATGTGGATGGTCGCGGCATCGATGTGCTGGTACGCGGTCTCGACGTCCGGGTACTCGGTGGCGATCTCGTCGACCGTGCGCTTCCACAGCGAGCCGGCGAACGCCAGCACGTTGTTCTTGTGCACCAGGGTCAGGTGCTTGCGCCGCGTCCGGGCCTTCTCGAACGCGTAGCGGACGACGCGCTCCACCCCGAAGCGCGTGTTGGTGGACACCTCGGTGGCCACCTCGTGCGGGGTGCCGACGCGGATGGCGCCGCCGGTGCCGGTGTACGGCCCCTCGGTGCCCTCGCGGACGACGACGAAGTCGATGTCCGGGTTGCCGGCCAGCGGGCTGTCGACACCGGCGAACAGCCGCGAGGGCCGCAGGTTCACGTGGTGATCCAGCGCGAACCGCATGGTCAGCAGCAGCCCGCGCTCGAGCACGCCGCTGGGCACCGACGGATCGCCGATGGCGCCCAACAGGATCGCGTCGTGCGTCTTGAGCTCGTCGACCATGCCGTCTGGCAGGGTCTCGCCGGTCTCGTGGTAGCGCTTGGCGCCGACGTTGTACTCGGTGCGCTCGACACCGGGCAGTACGACGTCGAGGACCTGCAGTGCCTCGCCGATGACCTCGGGGCCGATGCCGTCACCGGCGATGACGGCGAGCTTCACGACAGATCCACCAGTTCCAGCGTGGTCGCGCCGACGGCCTCGCCGATCGCGCCGAGCACGTCGGCCGGCACCTCACGGTCCAGGCGCAGCATGATCGTCGCGCCGGAACCGTCGGCGTCCTGCGACAGCTGGGCCGCCAGGATGTTGACCTCGGCCGCACCGAGCAGGGTGCCGATCTTGCCCAGGGCGCCCGGCTGGTCGCCGTAGTTGAGGATCAGGTTGACGCCCTCGGCGCGCAGGTCCAGATTGCGGCCGTTGATCTGAACGATCTTCTCGACCAACTGCGGGCCGCTCAAGGTGCCCGACACGTTGACGACCGAGCCGTCGGCGGCCACGGCACGCACGTCGACGACGCTGCGGTGGTTGGGGCTCTCGGTTTCGCTGGTGAGGACGGCCTCGACACCACGCTCGGCGGCCAGCGCCGGCGCGTTGACGAACGTCACCTGGTCCTCGATGACGGCCGAGAACAGGCCGCGCATCGCCGAAAGCTTCAGAATCTCAACGTCTTCCGACGCCAGCTCGCCGAGCACCTCGACGTTCAGCGAGGCCGGGAGCGCCGGTGCCAGGGCACCGACCAGCAGGCCCAGCTTGCGCACCAGGTCGAGCCACGGCGCGACCTCTTCGCCGACGACACCGCCGCCGACGTTGACGGCGTCCGGCACGAACTCGCCGGCCAGCGCCAGCTTCACGCTCGCGGCGACGTCGGTGCCGGCGCGGTCCTGGGCCTCTTCGGTGGAGGCGCCGAGGTGCGGCGTCACGACGACCTGCGGCAGCTCGAACAGCGGGCTGTCGGTGCAGGGCTCGGTGGCGAACACGTCGAGGCCGGCGCCACGGACGTGGCCACTGGTGATCGCGTCGGCCAGGGCCTGCTCGTCGATCAGGCCACCGCGGGCGGCGTTGACGATGATGACGCCCGGCTTGGTCTTGGCCAGCGCTTCCTTGTTGATCAGGCCGGCGGTTTCCTTGGTCTTGGGCAGGTGCACCGAGATGAAATCAGCGCGGCCCAAAAGCTCATCGAGGCTCAGCAGCTCGATACCGAGCTGGGCGGCACGGGCCTGCGAGACATAGGGGTCGTAGGCGACGATGTGCGCGCCGAACGCGGCGAGGCGCTGCGCGACGAGCTGGCCGATGCGGCCCATGCCCACGACGCCGACGGTCTTGCCGAAGATCTCGGTGCCCGAGAACTTGGAGCGCTTCCAGGTGTGCTCGCGCAGGGTGGCGTCGGCGGCCGGAATCTGGCGGGCCGTCGAGAGCAGCAGCGCCAGGGCGTGCTCGGCGGCGCTGTGGATGTTCGAGGTCGGGGCGTTGACGACCAGCACGCCACGCGCGGTGGCGGCGTCGACGTCCACGTTGTCCAGGCCGACGCCGGCGCGGGCGACGATCTTGAGCTTGGGTGCCGCGGCCAGCACCTCGGCGTCCACCGTGGTGGCCGAGCGCACCAGAAGGGCGTCGGCGTCCGGCACGGCGGCCAGCAGCTTTTCGCGGTCGGGTCCGTCGACCCAACGGACCTCTACCTGGTCGCCGAGGGCGGCGACGGTCGATTCGGCGAGTTTGTCAGCGATGAGTACGACAGGAAGGCTCAC
Source organism: Mycobacterium sp. SMC-13 (assembly GCF_045311035.1). Taxonomy (NCBI): domain Bacteria; kingdom Bacillati; phylum Actinomycetota; class Actinomycetes; order Mycobacteriales; family Mycobacteriaceae; genus Mycobacterium; species Mycobacterium sp. SMC-13. Next base: position 79,167 of record NZ_JBJIAI010000011.1, on the reverse strand, counting down.
GCGCACAGACTAGTGGGCGGCATGGCCGCGCTACCAATCGCGGTTGCCTTGAGCTGCGTTGTCAGCGGCCGTCACTACCATCGACGTGGTGGACGTCACCGTCGTCGGTAGTGGACCGAATGGCCTGGCCGCGGCCGTCATCTGCGCACGAGCGGGGCTGTCGGTCCGGGTCATCGAAGGTCAGCCGACGCCCGGCGGCGGCGCGCGCAGCGCCCCCGACCCGGAATATCCAGGCGTTTTGCACGACGTCTGCTCGGCGGTACACCCGCTGGGGGTCGTGTCGCCGTTCTTCGCGGAGTTCGACCTCGCGGCCCGCGGGGTACAGATGGTGACGCCGGAGATCTCGTACGCCAATCCCCTGCCTTCCGGCGGAGCCGCCATCGCTTACCACTCGCTGGAGCGCACCTGCGCCGAGCTCGAACACGGCTCATCGTGGCGACGGCTGCTGGGCCCTCTGGTCGAGCACGTCGACGGCGTCCTCGGCTTCTTCCTCGGCGACAAACGGTCCTTGCCGCCGGACCTGCCGAGCACCGTGCGGGCCGGGCTGCGCGTGCTGGCCCAGGGCAGTCCGGCGTGGGGCCTGCTGCGCGGCGACGACGCCCAGGCCCTGTTCACCGGCGTCGGCACGCACGCCATCCACCCCATGCCATCGCCCGTCAACAGCGGCGCGGGCATCATGCTCACCACCGTCGCGCACACGGCGGGCTGGCCCGTCCCCGTCGGTGGCACCCAGACCATCACCGATGCGCTCATCGCCGACTTGCGCGCGCACGGCGGCGAGCTCATCACCGGCTCCCCTGTGACCAGCCCGCCCGTCGGCGTGGCCATCTACGACACCTCGCCGACCGCGCTGCTCGACATCTACGGACCCGCGGTTCCCGACCGTTACGCAAAAGCCTTGCGCCGCTACAAATTCGGGCCCGGCGTCTGCAAGATCGACTTCGTGCTGTCGGGTGAAATCCCCTGGCGCGATCCGCGAATGGCGTCGTCGCCCACCGTCCACCTCGGCGGCACCCGGGCCCAGATGGCACACGCCGAGCGCGAGATCTGGCACGGCCGTCATGCCGAGCACCCGATGACCCTGGCCTCGCTGCCGCACCTCGCAGATCCGTCACGCATCGACGCCCAGGGCCGTCGGCCGCTGTGGACCTACTGTCATGTGCCGGCCGGCTCGACCGTCGACCAGACCGACACCGTCATCGCGTTGTTCGAAGACGCCGCACCGGGTTTCCGCGATCTGGTGCTGGCGGCGCGCGCGGTGCCGGCCGCCGAGATGTCACGGCACAACGCCAACTACGTCGACGGCGACATCATCGTCGGCGGCGCGACGCTCAAGGCCGCGATGATCGGGCCGACGCTGCGGGCCAACCCCTGGACCACACCCATCCCCAAGGCGTATGTCTGCTCGTCGGCCACCCCGCCGGGCACCGGCGTGCACGGCATGGCCGGTCTGTACGCCGCGCGTACCGTGCTGCGTCGTGAATTCGGGGTGAAGACGCTGCCGTCACTCGCGCCATAGTGTTGGCTTGGCGCATGGCCAAGCTTTCTGTGATCTATTACTCCGCGACCGGGCACGGCAGCTCCATGGCGCAACGGGTCGCGAGCACCGCGGAATCGTGCGGCGCCGAGGTGCGGCTGCGGCCCGTCGCCGAGACCGCTGCCCCCGAGTCGTTCGCGCACAACTCGGCGTGGACCGCGAATTACGAAGCGACCAAAGACCTTCCGGCCGCTACCGGTGACGACATCGTCTGGGCCGACGCGGTGATCTTCGGCTCACCGACCCGCTTCGGCTCGGTCGCCTCGCAGCTGCGCGGGTTCCTGGACTCCCTCGGCGGCCTGTGGTCGAAGGGCGTGTTGGCGGACAAGGTGTACGCCGGGTTCACCTCGACCAACACCGCGCACGGCGGCCAGGAGACGACGCTGCTGTCGCTCTACATCACGCTGATGCACTGGGGTGGCATCCTCGTGCCGCCCGGTTACACCGACCCGCTCAAGTTCGCCGACGGCAACCCCTACGGTGTGAGCCTGCTGGCCAATCACGACAACATCCGCCAGTTCGACGACAACACCTACGCGGCATTGGATCACCTGGCGCGGCGGGTCGTCACGGTCGCGGACCGGTTGGGCGGGTAGTTCGTCGCTCGCCGCCCGCGCCCGGCGTGTCGCGTGCTGTGATGATCAGTGCGCACCGTCAGGGCGGTCCGCTTTCATTCCGCGCTGAGGGCGACAAATGTCGAGAGGACGCCGCCGTGGCCGCAGAGTCGATCGCGGTGACTGGTTGACCCTGCGGCTGTGGCTGGAACGTTCGAGTGGCCAATGCCGCTGGCGCAGAGTCAATGCACGCGTTGGTGATTCTGCGGTCAGGGCGCGGTGATCCACTCGGAACACGCGTCATCTACCAGCAACGACAGCTTCGGCAACCAAAATTGGCGTCGGAACACCCCGCCGGCCCGGCTTAGCGTGATGAGGTGACATTCGTAGGAACCGCCCGTCTGGTGGGCGCGGTACCCAATGACCGGTGGTTCGCCGTCGGCGATCTGGAGCTCTACCAGATGCGCCCGCCGTTGTGCGGGTATCACGTGATCGCCGCCGAGCGGAGCATGTGGGCCATGCGCGCGCAGGCCATCTACCCCGATGGCCGCATCGAACCGCCCGAACCCGACGATCCCGTGTCCACCGACTTCTACGGCGTGGCGGGCGAGGGCCTCGACATCGACCGGTCCGTGAAGCTGCCCGGCAGTGCCGACGGCCGCAACGTCGCCCGCGCCCTGGCCGGCATCGGGTACACCCTCTACTGAAAAGCCGAAAGGCCAGTCACCGCACGCTTTTTCGTGAATCGCGTGCGACAACTGGCCTGTCGGCGGTTGAAACTAGGCGGTCTCGGTGATCGGCCGGTCGACCCAGCTCATCAGGTCGCGCAGCTTCTTGCCGGTGACCTCGATCGGGTGCTCGGCGTTGGCCTTGCGCAGGCCCTCGAGCTCCTTGTTGCCGCCCTCGACGTTGGCGACGAGGCGCTTGACGAAGGCGCCGTCCTGGATGTCCTTCAGGATGGCGCGCATGCGCTCCTTGGTGTCGGCGTCGATGACGCGCGGGCCCGACAGGTAGCCACCGAACTCAGCGGTGTCGGACACCGAGTAGTTCATGCGGGCGATGCCACCCTCGTACATCAGGTCGACGATGAGCTTGAGCTCGTGCAGCACCTCGAAGTAGGCCATCTCCGGGGCGTAACCGGCCTCGACCATGACCTCGAAACCGGCCTTGACCAGTTCCTCGGTGCCACCACAGAGGACGGCCTGCTCACCGAAGAGGTCGGTCTCGGTCTCTTCCTTGAAGTCGGTCTTGATGACGCCGGCGCGGGTGCCACCGATGCCCTTGGCGTAGGACAGCGCCAGCGCCTGGCCCTCACCCTTGGGGTCCTGGTGCACGGCGATCAGCGCGGGCACGCCCTTGCCGTCGACGAACTGACGACGCACGAGGTGGCCGGGGCCCTTCGGGGCGACCATGCCGATGGTGACGTTGGCCGGGGGCTTGATCAGGCCGAAGTGGATGTTGAGGCCGTGGCCGAAGAACAGCGCGTTGCCGTCTTCCAGGTTCGGCTCGATGTCGTTGGTGAAGATCTCGGCCTGCGCGGTGTCGGGCGCCAGCAGCATGATGACGTCGGCCCACTTGGCGACCTCGGCCGGGGTGTCGACCTCGAGGCCCTGCTCGGTGACCTTCTCGCGGGACTTCGAGCCCTCCTTCAGGCCGACCTTGACCTGCACACCCGAGTCGCGCAGCGAAAGCGAATGCGCGTGTCCCTGGCTGCCGTAGCCGATGACGCCGACCTTGCGCCCCTGGATGATCGACAGGTCCGCGTCGTCGTCATAGAACATCTCAACTGCCACTTGCTTTTCCTTACCCTTGTTTCTGTTGTTCGAAGTTTTAGTTCGGGGTCCAGCTCGGTTACTTGGCCGCGCCGATGCCGCGCGGGCCGCGCGCCAGCGAGACCACACCGGACTGCACCAGCTCGCGAATACCATACGGCTCCAGCACTCGCAGCAATGCGTCGAGCTTCTCCTGGGTGCCGGTGGCCTCCACGGTCAGCGATTCGGTCGACACGTCGACGACCTTGGCGCGGAACAGGTTGACGGCCTCGATCACCTGGCCACGGGTGGTGGCGTCGGCCCGCACCTTGATCAGCGCCAGCTCGCGGGAGACGGAGTTGTCCGGCTCCTGCTCGACGATCTTGATGACGTTGATCAGCTTGTTGAGCTGCTTGGTGATCTGCTCCAGCGGCAGCTGCTCTTCGACCGAGACGACGATGGTCATCCGGGACATGTTCTTCTGCTCGGTGGCGCCGACCGCGAGCGACTGGATGTTGAAGCCACGCCGCGAGAACAGTGCCGCCACGCGGGCGAGCACACCGGGGGTGTCCTCGACGAGGACCGAGAGTGTGTGAGTGGTCGACATGGCGCTTACACCTGATCCTCGTTGTCGAACAGCGGACGGATATCGCGCGCCGCCATGATCTCGTCATTGCTGGTGCCGGCGGCGACCATCGGCCACACCTGGGCGTCGGCGCCGACGATGAAGTCGATGACGACGGGGCGGTCGTTGATCTCGCGGGCCTGCCGGATGACGTCCTCGACGTCCTCGGCACGCTCGCAGCGCAGACCGACGCAACCCAGCGCCTCGGCCAGCATCACGAAGTCGGGGATGCGGTGCGAGTGCGTCGACAGGTTGGTGTTGGAGTAGCGCTCGTCGTAGAACAGCGTCTGCCACTGCCGCACCATGCCCAGGTTGCCGTTGTTGATCAGCGCAACCTTGATCGGCGCCCCTTCGAGGGCGCAGGTGGCCAGCTCCTGATTGGTCATCTGGAAGCAGCCGTCGCCGTCGATGGCCCACACCTCGGCCTCCGGGCGGGCGAACTTGGCGCCCATCGCGGCCGGGATGGAGAAGCCCATGGTGCCGAGACCGCCCGAGTTCAGCCAGGTCTTCGGGTTCTCGTACTTGATGAACTGCGCGGCCCACATCTGGTGCTGACCGACGCCCGCGACGTACAGCGCGTCCGGCCCGGCGATCTGGCCCAGCTTCTCGATGACGTACTCCGGCGACAGGCTGCCGTCACTCTGCGGGCCGTAGCTCAGCGGGTACGTCTCCTTGACCCCGTTGAGGTACGTCCACCAGTCGGCGAGATCCAGCGTGTCGGCGGCGACACCGTCCCGGCGCAGCGCCGCGAGCAGGTCGACGATGACGTTCTTGATGTCACCGACGATCGGCACGTCGGCGTGCCGGTTCTTGCCGATCTCGGCGGGGTCGATGTCGGCGTGGATCACCTTGGCGTCGGGCGCGAACGACGACAGCTGGCCGGTGACCCGGTCGTCGAAGCGGGTGCCGAGGGCGATCAGCAGGTCACTCTTCTGCAGCGCCGCCACGGCGGAGACCGTGCCGTGCATGCCGGGCATGCCCATGTGCTGCGGGTGGCTGTCGGGGAACGCGCCGCGCGCCATCAGGGTGGTCACGACGGGAATGCCCGTCAGCTCGGCGAGCTCAAGCAGCTCGGCCGACGCCTCGCCGCGGATGACGCCGCCACCGACATACAGCACCGGCTTGCGCGACGCGGCGATCAGCTTGGCGGCCTCACGGATCTGACGGCTGTGCGGCTTGGTGTTCGGCTTGTATCCGGGCAGGTCGATGACCGGCGGCCAGCTGAAGGTGCACTGACCCTGCAGCACGTCCTTCGGGATGTCGACGAGGACGGCGCCGGGACGGCCGGAGGCGGCGATGTGGAAAGCCTCGGCGATCACCTTGGCGATGTCGTCACCGTTGCGGACCAGGAAGTTGTGCTTCGTGATCGGCATGGTGATGCCGGAGATGTCGGCTTCCTGGAAGGCGTCGGTGCCGATCAGCCCGCGGCCGACCTGGCCGGTGATCGCGACGACCGGGATCGAGTCCATCTGCGCGTCGGCCAGCGGCGTGACCAGGTTGGTGGCGCCGGGACCCGAGGTGGCCATCATCACGCCGACCTTGCCGGTGGCGTGCGCGTAGCCCGACGCGGCGTGGCCGGCGCCCTGCTCGTGCCGCACCAGCACGTGGCGCACCTTCTTCGAGTCGAACAGCGGGTCGTACACCGGCAGCACGGCACCACCGGGGATGCCGAAGATGGTGTCGACGTCGAGTTCCTCGAGCGACCGGACGACGGCCTGAGCACCGGTCATCTGTTGCGGGGCAACAATTTTCGAATGACCGTTGACCGTACCGCCGGGGCCGTTGGGCTGCGGCGTCGACTCTGGCGGTCGCGTGGTGGGTGCGCTCACTCTTGTCCTCTTGATCGTGTTGCGGTTTTGGCGTTCCCGGGCAAACAAAAAACCCCCGTCAGCGTCTGCTGCTGTACGAGGGTTGCGCGTCGATGCTTGTAGTCGGCTTAGTCAGCCTGGTCACGCACCAACGCGCCCAGTTACTACAAGCAATGCCGAGGTCTGCATAACGGTGACGGTAGTCCTCGCGGCGCACGCAGGTCAAATCCGTTCCGTTGCCGGACACACCCGGCAACCGTCCGACCCGCCGCCTGGGAAGATGACTGACGTGAGCCGCCGAACCGCTTCGACCGCACCCCAACCCGTCGTGATCAAGATCCCGGGGGTCGCCCATCTGGCGGTGGGGTTCTTCGCCATCGGTCTGCTGGCTCTGGTGTTCGCCGGCCCGGCCTGGTGCGCGGTGCTGCTCGTCATCCCGATCGTGTTGTCGGCGATGGTGATTCGCTACCGCACCGTGGCCGACAAGAAGGGCGTCACGGCGCGGTCGCTGCTCGGCAGCCGGACGGTGACGTGGCAGGACATCAAGGGACTGCGGTTCGATCGCTCCAAGTGGGCCAAGGCCGAATTGACCGACGGCACCGACCTGCGCCTGCCGGGTGTGACGTTCGCATCACTGCCGGTGCTGACCGCCGCCAGCGGCGGCGTCGTGCCCAATCCGTACAACGAGTGAGCCGGCGCCGGTCCACATCGATCGGCCGAGCAGGCTCAGTGCAGCGGGTTTGATCCGTTCAGCAGCAGCCACGCGCCGACGCCCGCACCGATGCCGAGCAGCAGGCACAGGATCGACCCGATGAAGGGCCGGCGGGCCCAGCCGCGACCGGCGTCGAAGCCGTAGAGCCCCGGCCCCGTCAGGGTCAGCGCCGCGGCGAGCACGATCAAGGTCACCAGGTACTCGTGCCCCTCGGGCAGGAAATACGGGAAGTAGCCGTGCACGGGTTGTGCGGCCACCTCCACGGCGAGCGCGTTGAGCAGGTAGCCCACCGCGACCGCGGCGGCGACCGGAGTGAACAGCCCCAGCACCAGCAGGACGCCGGCGCCGATCTGCGCCCCGGTCGCGAGGTAGGTCAGTATCCCCGCGTGCTGGAAGCCGGCGGCGGCCAGCGCGTGCTCGTAACCGTTCAGGCCCTGGCCGCCCCACCAGCCGAATGCCTTCTGCAGTCCGTGGACCACCAGCCAGGCACCGAGGCCGACACGCAGCACCATGAGTCCCAGGTCCTGGGTGCCGCGGCGCTTGGCGACACGTACCCGGGCGTCGGTCTCGGGGTCGGGCTCGATCTCGGCGGGCCCCAATGCGTCCGAGGCCTGCTCCGCACGCCGCTCCCGGGGTTGCACGTACGGCAGCGGCTCGGGTTCGTGCATGAGATCGAACGCCATCGAGGACGGCGACGACGACGCAGGCGTCACCTCGGTCGCCTCGTCGGACGACGCGTTGTCGAACCGCGGGATGGCGGTGGTCGCGGCGGTCTCACCGCCCTCCGCGCCGCCACTGCCGCGGTAGGTCGTGATGGGCAGGTCGTCTTCTGGATCGACCAGGCGTGCCGACGCGGGCCTGGCGGCCGACTCGTCGGGCCGTCGCCATGCGCGCGAGTCATGGGAAGTACTGGTCATAGTTGCCAGGGTAAGTGCAACTGCACTGCTGACCGTGGATTTAAGCGGTGGTTTGACCGGCTTGTTCACGGGATTTGCCCGGCCCGGCGCGCGGCCCCGACGTGGCGAGCATCCTCGAACAGTCCGTAACCTGGCGGGCATGACATTGCGGCGGTCGACGCAGACTGCGCTGACGAGGCCCCGGCACCGGCCTGAGCGTTCCGGCTCTGCACCCGCTCGACGGGTCCTGGCGTTGTGCGCCATCGCTTTGCTGGCGCTGCCCAGCTGCGCCCGTTTCGATTCGGCGGCATCCGAGCCGTTCACCATCGAGCCCGAGCTCGGCGGGGCACCCAGCTCGCCGCCGCCGCCCCCGCCGCCGCTGCCGCCGAACCCGTTCCCGAAGGCGTGCCCGGCGCCGGCCGTCATGCAGGGCTGCCTCGAGAGCACCAGCGGTCTGATCATGGGCGGCGACAGCAAGACGGCGATCGTCGCCGAGCGCGTCACGGGCGCCGTTAAGAACATCGCTCTGAACGCCGAACCCAAGGTCAAGACCGTGATTCCGGTCGACGCCTCCGGTGACGGCGGGCTCATGGACATCGTGCTGTCGCCGAGTTACCAACAGGACCGGCTGATGTACGCGTACATCACGACGCCGACCGACAACCGGGTCGTCCGCATCGCCGACGGCGACGTGCCGAAGCCGATCCTCACCGGGATTCCCAAGGGCCCCACAGGCAACATGGGAGCACTGATCTTCAGTAGCCCGACGACCCTCGTGGTGCTCACCGGGGACGCCGGAAACCCCGCGGCCGCAGCCGATCCGGCTTCGCTGGCGGGCAAGCTGCTGCGCATCGAGCAGCCGACGACGGTGGGCCAGGCGCCCCCGACCACCGCGCTGTCGGGCATGGGCGCCGGCGGCGGGCTGTGCATCGACGGTGCCAGCGGCTCCTTGTACGTCACCGACCGAACCCCGACGGGCGACCGGCTGCAGCGGATCACCAAGGACTCCAAGGTGTCGACGGTGTGGAGCTGGCCCGACCGGCCGGGCGTCGCGGGCTGTGTGGCGACCGACGACACCGTCATGGTCAACCTCGTCAACACCAAGAAGACGGTGGCCGTTCGGCTGTCGAAGGAGACCGGCGCGGTCACCGGTGACCCCGAGGCCCTCCGCACCGACACCCACGGGCATGTGTTCGCGCTGAAGCTCTCCCCCGACGGCAACGTCTGGGGCGCCACGGTGAACAAGACGGCCGGCGACGTCGAGAAGTTCGACGACGTCGTGTTCCCGCTGTTCCCGCAGGGCGGATTCCCGCGCAGCACGGACGACAAGACGTAATTTGGCGCCCGACGTGAGGGTCGCTCAATGATGCGCGCGTGCCCGGCCGACTTCGCTCGGCTGGCCGGCTACCTGGGCTTTTCCTGCGACGACGATTCCTGGGTCAAACTGCGCAACCCCTTGACCCTGGCCCACTGGACCATGCCGGTCGTCGAGTTGCTGATGCTGGTCGGTGCGGCACTCGCCCTGGCCTACGCGCTGCGCCGGGTCCGGCGCGACCCGACCGGCATCGCCATCTGGCTGGCGTCGGTGGTCTACGCGCTGGCGACCGAACTACCCCGGCATCCACCGGACATCTTCGCCGGCACCCGGCTCGGGGTCATGCTGGTGCACAACGTGTTCAGCGTCGATTTCGTCGACGGGCGGCTACCGCTGTACATCGTGGCGCTGTACCCCGCGACCATCACCCTGGCTTATGACATCGTCCGCGCCACCGGCGTTTTCGAACGGCGCGGCGCGGTCGTCGGTGCCATCTGCGTCGGTTTCGTGCACGGCTGCGTCTACGGCGTGTTCGACCATCTCGGTCCGCAGCTGCGCTGGTGGGTCTGGAACACCGCGAACCCCCTGAATCACCCCACGCTCGGCTGCGTGCCGGTGAGCAGCTGGGTCAGCCTGGCGGTGGTCGGGCCCGCGGCGGTCGCCTACCTGGTACACGTGCTGGTCGGGCGCCGGGTGGCCGCCGGGACCCCACCGGGTGCGCTGTCGTTGGCCTGGCGCACAGCGGCCGTCAGCGTGCTGGCACCGGTCCTCATGGGGCTGTTCAGCCTGCCGACATTGCTGTCCGCTCACCACAGTGCGACGCAATACGTGGTCCTCGGCGTGGAGATGGCGATATTCACGTTCGTGGCGGTGCCGGTCCTCATTCAGGACTGGCGGATCACGCGCCGGGTCGGCACGCAGCACCCGAGTCCGTACGTGCGGGTGTTCGGCGTGCTGTACCTGCTCACCTTCACGGTGCTCTGGCTGGCCGCACTGCCCGACTTCGCCGGCGCCATCGACGGCGTCACCGGCGCGGGCACCCCGACCGGCAATCTGCCCTGCGCCGCGGTGTGTTTCGTGATCGCGGGCTATTGCGTCGCGGGCGTGTCGTCACTCAAGCCGACGACCACGCCCGCGCCGCAGGCGGCGCTGCGCTAGCTGCAGGCCGCGATCACCAGTTCGCGCACGCGCGCCGCGTCGGCCTGACCCTTGGTCGCCTTCATCACCGCGCCGACGATCGCACCCGCGGCCTGGACCTTGCCGCCGCGGATCTTGTCGGCGATGTCCGGCTGGGCCGCCAGCGCCTCGTCGATCGCGGCCTGGATGAGCGAATCGTCGCGCACCACAACGAGTCCGCGGTCGTTCATCACCTGCTCGGGCTCGCCCTCGCCGGCCAGCACGCCCTCGACGACCTGACGCGCCAGCTTGTTGGACAGCTTGCCGTCGTCGACCAGCTTGACCACCGCGGCGACCTGGGCCGGGGTGATGGCCAGCTCGTCGAGTGTCTTTTCGCTTTCATTGGCCTTCTGCACCAGGAAGTTGCCCCACCAGGCGCGGGCCGCCTCACTGGACGCGCCGTGCTCGACGGTCGCGGCCACCAGCTCCACGGCGCCGGCGTTGACGAGGTCGCGCATCACCTCGTCAGAGATGCCCCAGTCGTCCTGAATCCGCTTGCGCACCAACCACGGAAGCTCGGGGATGGTGCCGCGCAGCCGCTCCACCAGCTCGTCCGACGGCGCGATGGGCTCGAGGTCCGGCTCCGGGAAGTAGCGGTAGTCCTCGGCGGTTTCCTTGCTGCGCCCGGACGTGGTGTGCCCGTCCTCGTGGAAGTGCCGGGTCTCCTGCGTGATGGTGCCGCCGGACTGCAGCACGGCGGCCTGCCGGCGCATCTCGTAGCGGACCGCCACCTCGACGCTCTTGAGTGAGTTGACGTTCTTGGTCTCGGTACGGGTGCCGAACTCCGCGGCGCCCTTGAGCTTGAGCGAGACGTTGGAGTCACAGCGCATCGAGCCCTGGTCCATGCGGACATCGGAAACGTCCAAGCCGCGCAACAGGTCCCGCAGTGCCGTCACGTAGGCGCGGGCGATCTCCGGGGCGCGTTCGCCCGCGCCTTCGATGGGCTTGGTGACGATCTCGACCAGCGGCACCCCGGCCCGGTTGAAGTCGGCCAGCGAGGTGGTGGCGCCCGAGATGCGGCCGGTGTCGCTACCCAGGTGGGTCAGCTTGCCGGTGTCCTCCTCCATGTGAGCACGCTCGATCTCGACGCGCCAGGTGCTGCCGTCCTCGAGCGGAACGTCGAGGTAGCCGTTGACGGCGATGGGCTCGTCGTACTGACTGATCTGGTAGTTCTTCGGCTGATCCGGGTAGAAGTAGTTCTTCCGCGCGAACCGGCCCCACGGCGCGATGTCGCAGTTCAGCGCCAGCCCGATCCGGATCGCGGACTCCACGGCCGCTTCGTTGACCACCGGCAGCGCGCCGGGCAGGCCGAGGCACACCGGGCACACCAGCGTGTTCGGCTCGGCACCGAACCGGTTCGCACAGCCACAGAACATCTTGGTCTCGGTGGACAGCTCGACATGGACTTCCATGCCCATGACGGGCTCGTACGTCGCGAGGACGTCGTCGTAGTCGAGAAGGTCTGCGTCAGCCATGCGTTGAATCCTAGTTGCCGTTCACCCGCCATTTCCTCGGCCCGGTTAACCTCCGCTGATGCTCGCACGCATCGGCGCCCTGCTGACCACCTTCGCGCTGACGGCGATGCCCGTCGCCTCGGCCGATTCCGACGCTTTCGACCTGCAGGCACACCGCGGCGGGCGGGGCGAGACCACCGAGGAATCGCTGCGCGCGTTCACCAAGGCCATCGAACTCGGCGTCACCACACTGGAACTCGACATCGTCCTCGCCAAGGACGGCGCACCCATGGTGTGGCACGACCCGGCCATCCAGTCCGACAAGTGCGCCGACACCGGCCCCGCCTTCGCCGGCGACCCGCAATACCCCTACGTCGGCAAGCTCGTGCACGACCTCACGCGGGCCCAGCTGCACACGCTGAACTGCGGCAAGCTGCTCAGCGGATTCCCGGGCGCCGAAGTGGTGAGCGGAAACAAGATCGCCACTCTCGATCAGGTCTTCGCGCTCGCGGACTCACACCACGCCGCCGTCCGGTACAACATCGAGACCAAGATCGAAGCCGACAAGCCCGAAACCTCCGCCACGCCACAGCAATTCGTCGACGTCATCCTCGGCGCCGGGCGGGCCGCCGGCAAGATCGACAAGGTCGAGATCCAGAGCTTCGACTGGCGCACCCTGCCACTGGTGCGCCAACAGGAACCCGGTATCCCACTGGTGGCCCTGTGGGACGAGACGACATGGGTGCCGAACTCGGCGTGGACGGCGGACGTGAACCCGGCGGTGGTCACCGACCCGGTCGCCGGGGCGGCGTCGGTCGGTGCGAACATCCTGTCCCCCGGCTACTCGGTGCCCTACGGGCTCACCCCGAAGGATCCGGGGTTCGCGCTGGTCGCCGACCGGGCGTTCATCGACCGGGCACATGCGCGTGGGCTCAAGGTGATTCCGTGGACGATCAACGACCCCGACACCATGCGGGCGCAGATCGCGGCCGGCGCCGACGGCATCATCACCGACTACCCGAGCCGACTGCGGGCAGTGGAGTCCGAGCTGGGCATGCCGCTGCCGAAGGCCTACCGCTAACCGAAGAACTCCGCGGCGTCGTCGTAACGGCTCTGCGGCACGAGCTTCAATTGCCGCACCGCGTCGGCCAACGGCACCCGGCCGATCTCCTGGCCCCGCAACGACACCATCATCCCGTACTCCCCCGCGTGTGCGGCGTCGGCGGCGTTGATCCCGAACCGGGTGGCCAGCACCCGGTCGTGGGGTGTCGGCGTGCCGCCGCGCTGCACGTGGCCGAGCACGGTGGTGCGGACTTCCTTCCGGATCCGCTTCTCGATCTCGATGGCCAACTGCTGGGCGACCCCGGTGAACTTCACATGCCCGAATTCGTCAATTCCGCCGTCGCGCAACTGCATTGAGCCCTCGGCCGGCCGTGCGCCCTCGGCGACGACGCAGATGAAGTGCGAATCACCGCGGACGAAGCGCTGTTTCACCAGCCGGCACACCTCTTCGACGTCGAACGGCTGTTCCGGGATCAGGGTCATATGGGCGCCGGCGGCCATGCCGGCACCCAGCGCGATCCAGCCCGCATGCCGTCCCATCACCTCCACGAGCATCACCCGCTGGTGCGATTCGGCGGTGCTGTGCAGCCGGTCGATGGCCTCGGTGGCGATCATCAGCGCCGTGTCGTGGCCGAAAGTGACGTCGGTGCAGTCGATGTCGTTGTCGATGGTCTTGGGCACCCCCACGACGGGGACGTTCTCCTCGGCCAGCCAGTGCGCCGCGGTCAGCGTGCCCTCACCGCCGATCGGGATCAGCACGTCGATGCCGTTGTCCTCGAGCGTCTGTTTGATCTGGTCCAGCCCGGCCCGCAGCTTGTCGGGGTTGACGCGTGCGGTGCCCAGCATGGTGCCGCCCTTGGCGAGCAGCCGGTCGTTGCGGTCGTCGTTCCTGAGCTGTTCGCGACGGTTCTCGAGCAGGCCGCGCCAGCCGTCCCGGAACCCGACGACCGTCGAGCCGTACCGGACGTCGCAGGTCCGCACCACCGCCCGGATCACCGCATTCAAGCCAGGACAGTCACCGCCACCGGTCAGCACGCCTATCCGCATGCCCCCCATACTGCCCGCTCGCGGGTTCTCGTTCTCGTCGAACGCGCGGCCGGCTCGCCGCTAGAGCGCCGTGGGCAGGGCGCCGCGCGCGGCTTCGTAGGCCGCGCCGACGCGGTACAGCCGGTCGTCGGCCAGCGCCGGCGCCATGATCTGCAGACCGACCGGCAGGTTGTCGTCGGGCGACAGACCCGACGGGACCGACATGCCGCAGTGGCCGGCCAGGTTCAGCGGCAGCGTGCACAGGTCGAACAGGTACATCGCCAGCGGATCGTCGACCTTCTCCCCCAGCCCGAACGCGGTGGTCGGGGTCGTCGGGGTGACGAGCACGTCGACCTTCTCGTACGCCCGGTCCAGGTCGCGGGCGATCAGGGTGCGCACGCGCTGGGCCTGGTTGTAGTAGGCGTCGTAGTAGCCCGAGGACAGGGCGTAGGTGCCGATCATGATGCGGCGCTTGACTTCCGGGCCGAAGCCGGCGGCGCGGGTCAGCGCCATGACCTCTTCGGCGCTGTGGGTGCCGTCGTCGCCGACCCGCAGGCCGTAGCGCATCGCGTCGAAGCGCGCGAGGTTCGAGGACACCTCGGACGGCAGGATCAGGTAGTAGGCCGCCAGCGAGTAGTCGAAGTGTGGGCAGTCGACCTCGGTGATCTCGGCGCCGAGCTCGGTCAGCTGGTCCACCGCGGTGTTGAACGACGACAGCACGCCGGGTTGGTAGCCCTCACCGGTGTGCAGCTGCTTGACCACACCGATCCGGACGCCCTTGAGGTCACCGGTCGCGCCGGTGCGGGCCGCACCCACGACGTCGGGCACGGCAGCGTCGACCGAAGTCGAATCGCGCGGGTCGTGGCCGGCGATCACCTGGTGCAGCAGCGCGGTGTCGAGCACCGTGCGCGCGCACGGTCCGCCCTGGTCCAGCGACGACGCGCAGGCGATCAGGCCGTACCGCGAGACGGTGCCGTAGGTGGGCTTGACGCCGACGGTCGCGGTCAGCGCGGCAGGCTGGCGGATCGAGCCACCGGTGTCGGTGCCGATCGCCAGTGGCGCCTGGAATGCCGCGAGCGCCGCGGCGCTACCGCCACCGGAACCGCCCGGAACCCGGTTGACGTCCCACGGGTTGCGGGTCGGGCCGTAGGCCGAATTCTCGGTGGACGACCCCATGGCGAACTCGTCCATGTTGGTCTTGCCGAGGATCGGGATGCCGGCCGCGCGCAGCCGTGCGGTGACAGTCGCGTCGTAGGGCGACCGCCAGCCCTCCAGGATCTTCGAGCCGGCCGTGGTCGGCGCGTCAGTGGTGGTGAAAACGTCCTTGAGCGCCAACGGAACTCCGGCGAGCGGCGATGCCAGCGGCTCGCCCGCCGCCACCTGCTTGTCGACGGCGGCGGCAGCGGCCAGCGCCTCCTGGGCACCCACGTGCAGGAAGGCGTGGTAGGTGTCGTCGGTGGCGGCGATCTGGTCCAGGTGCGCCTGGGTGACCTCGGTGGCCGACACGTCGCCGGCGGCGATCTTCTCGCCGAGCGTGGCCGCGTCGAAACGGATCAGGTCGCTCACTCTGCTTCTCCCAAGATGCGGGGCACGGCGAACCGGCCCTCCTCGGCCCGCGGGGCCTCCGCCAGCGCCTGATCCTGCGCCAGGCTGGGCGCCTCGACGTCGGGCCGGGTGATGTTGACCTCTTTGAGCGGATTGCCGGTCGCCTCGATACCGGTGACGTCGACGGCCTGAATCTTGCCGACGTGCGCCAGGATGGCATCGAGCTGGCCTGCGAAACTGTCCAGCTCGCCCTCGGTCAGGGCGAGCCGGGCCAGATTCGCCAGATGGGCGACATCGTCCCGGGAAATCTTCGACACGTCTAAACACCCTAGTGGGAGGCGGGACGGACACAGCCACGGGGAATGTATTCGTGACACGCGCCGCACCTGCCCGTCCTGCCATGGCCACGCCGCTGTGCCACAGTTGTCGCGTGTCCTCCTATCTGCTGCGGGTTCAGCTCGAAGACCGCCCCGGTAGCCTCGGCTCCCTCGCGGTGGCCCTCGGCTCGGTGGGTGCCGACATCCTGTCGCTCGACGTCGTCGAGCGCGGTCCGGGTTACGCCGTCGACGACCTGGTGGTCGAGCTGCCGCTCGGGTCCATGCCAGACGCCCTGATCACCGCCGCCGAGGCCCTAAAGGGCGTGTACGTGGACAGCATTCGGCCCCACACCGGGCTGCTCGAGGCCCATCGCGAACTGGAACTCATCGACCATGTGGCGGCCGCCAAGGGCAAGGCCGCCCGGCTCCAGACACTTGCCGACGAAGCACCGCGCGTGCTGCGGGTCGGGTGGTGCGTCGTCGTGGCCGGCGGCAAGGACGGTGTGCTGCCCCATCGCATCACCGGCAGCCCGGGTGCGCCCGAGACGCTCGCGGACTCCGCGCCGTGGCTGCCGCTGGAGCACGCCGCCGCCCTGGACGCCACCGGCGATTGGGTACCGCAGTTCTGGCGGGACATCGACACCACGCTGGCCGCCGCGCCGTTGGGCGACCCCCACACCGCGATCATGCTGGGCCGCCCGGGCGGGCCGGCCTTCCGCCCGTCGGAAGTCGCGCGGCTCGGATACCTCGCCGGCATCGTCGCGACCATCGTGCGCTGACCGGCACGTTCACAGCCACTTCACCTGCGCGAATGCGGTTGCGGAAGCGCCGGGACTGCTAGCGTGAGCCCACATCTCACTGGAGGGCACGCGTGAGCACTTTCCTGATCGTCGTCGGCGTCCTGCTGATGATCGCCGCGATCGTCGTCGTGGTGCTCGCCTTCACCCGGGCCAAGAAGCCCACAACCACCGGCGCCCGCCAGGACCCGCTGAAGTCCGGTGAGATGCCGGTCTTCGGACCCAAACAGCTCGGTCCCGGCGCGATCGTCAGCTACGGCGGCGTCGACTACGTGGTGCGCGGCTCGGTGACCTACCGCGAGGGGCCGTTCATCTGGTGGGAGCACCTGCTGGAAGGCGGTCAGGGCGAACCGATCTGGTTCAGCGTCGAAGAGGACGAGGGACGGCTGGAACTCGCGTTCTGGACCAAGCGGCCCGACCTGGCGTTGCAGCCCATCGGCCCGCTCACCATCGACGGCGTGCAGTACAACGAGGTCGAGACCGGTGACGCCCAGTACACCTCCGAGGGCACGACGGGCCTGCCCGAGCACGGCCAGATGAACTACGTCGACTACGCCGGCGCCGGCCGCGCCGCGCTGCTGAGTTTCGAGCAGTGGTCGCCGAACTCGCCGTGGGAGGTGTCGACCGGCAAGGTCATGTCGCCCGGTGAGCTCACGGTGTACCCCGCTCCCCCCGCCGGCTCGTAGGTCGGTGCCATGACCCGGGGCAAGATGCTGATTCTCGCCGGGGTGCTCGCGGTCGCGTCGGTGATCTGCCTGGCGATCGGCATCAGCACCGCCCGCACCATCCAGTCGTACGTCAAAGACCGCTATCAGAACGTCGGCTACAACACCTACCGCTGCAGCGGATCGCCGAGCGCCGTCGCCGACGATCTCGCCCGGGCCCACCGCCCCGAGGCGCGCGCCACCGATCGCGGCAACTACTACCTGCGCTACAGCGACTCCATCGCCATCGTGGGCGCGGGCTCTGGGCAGGCGTGCACCATCCGGCTGGAGAACCTCAACTCGGGCTACAACCACGGCAGCTATGTATTTCTCGGTCCCGGGTTCAGCCCGGGATCGCCGTCACACAGTTCCGGCGGCAGCTCGGGCGGACCGGGCGGCGTCAAGTGACCACATCAATACCGAGGAGACCCCGATGAACCTGGCCGCCATCGACTTCGGCACCGTCCACACCGACGCCATCATCCAGAACGTGGTCGCCTCGGTGCTGTACTTCCTCGTGGGAGTGCTGGTGTTGGCCGCCGGCTTCGTCATGGTCGACGTGCTGACCCCGGGCAAGCTACGCCGCCAGGTCTTCGTCGAGCGGCGGCCCAACGCGGTCGCGGTCACCGCCGCGATGGACGTCGCGCTGGCCGCCATCATCATCACCGCGATCCACTCGAGCTCCGACCGGCTCGGGCAGGGCTTGATCGACACGGTGATCTACGGGCTGATCGGCGTCGCCCTGCAGGGCCTGGCCCTGGTGGCCGTGGAGTTGTTGGCGCCCGGGCACTTCCGCAACGACATCCACGCCGAGGAGTTCCATCCCGCCGCCGTCGCCGTCGCGGTGGTGCTGTTGGCAGTCGGCGGTATCAACGCCGCCGCCCTCACCTGATGGTCACCGCGGCTACCGCGGTCACTTCGGGTTCCGAGCCGGTCATCGGAACCCGTTGGCGCGCGCTGCTTCTGGCGGCCGTCGCGGCATGCGCAGCGTGCGGCATCGTCTATGAGCTTGCGCTGCTGACACTCTCGACGAGCCTCAACGGCGGCGGCGTCGTGTCGACGTCGCTGATCGTCGCGGGCTACGTGGCGGCCCTGGGCGTGGGCGGGCTGCTGGCCAAGGCACTGCTGGCACGTGCGGCCATCAGTTTCATCGCGGTGGAGACGGCCCTGGGTGTGGTGGGTGGCCTGTCCGCGACGGTGCTCTACGTGACGTTCGCGTTCCTCGGCGACTCCGATTGGGTGCTCGGCGTCGCGACGGCGCTCATCGGCGGGCTGGTCGGCGCGGAAGTGCCACTGCTGATGACGCTGCTGCAGCGAGGCCGGGTCACCGGAGCCACCGACGCCGGCCGCGTGCTGGCCAACCTCAACGCAGCCGACTACCTGGGCGCGCTGCTGGGCGGCCTGGCGTGGCCCTTTCTGGTGCTGCCGTATATGGGCATGATCCGCGGTGCGGCGGCCACCGGGATGATCAACTTGGCTGCCGCAGCGGTGGTTTCGGTATTCCTGCTGCGCCGCATCCTGAGCCGGCGGGAATTCGTCGCCGCGCTGAGCGCTCTGGTACTGGCGTTCGCGGTACTGGCCACGCTGATGGCGTCCGCCGACGGTATCGAGACGACGTCGCGGCAGCGGTTGTACGCCGACCCGATCGTGGCCTACCAGCATTCGGCCTATCAGGAGATCGTGGTGACCCGCCGCGGCGACGACACCCGGCTGTATCTCGATGGCGGACTGCAGTTCTCGACGCGCGACGAGTACCGCTACACCGAATCGCTGGTGTACCCGGCGTTGGGCGCGGGTGCGCGGTCGGTGCTGGTGATCGGTGGCGGTGACGGCCTGGCGGCGCGGGAACTGTTGCGCCAGAAGGGCATCGACCGCATCGTCCAGGTCGAGCTCGATCCGGCGGTGGTGGCGGTGGCACGTACCAAGCTGCGTGACGCCAACGCGGGCGCGCTCGACGATCCCCGCGTCCGGCTGATTCTCGACGACGCGATGATCTGGCTACGGGTGCCGCACCCGGACGCCGTGCCGCCCGGCGGATTCGACGCCGTCATCGTCGACCTGCCCGACCCCGACAACCCGGTGCTCGGCCGGTTGTACTCCACCGAGTTCTACAGCCTCGCCGCCCGGGTCCTGGCACCCCAGGGACTGCTGGTGGTGCAGTCCGGCAGCCCCTACTCGACGCCGGTCGCGTTCTGGCGCACGGTATCCACCATCGCGTCGGCCGGTCTCGCGGTGACGCCCTACCACGTGGAGGTGCCGACGTTCGGCGACTGGGGTTTCACGCTGGCCCGCCGCGGTCCCCTGCCGCCCGTGCCGATGGTGCCCAAAGACGCTCCGCCGCTTCGGTTCCTCAATCAGCAGGTGCTCGACGCCGCCACGGTGTTCGCGCCCGACACTGCGCCGCAGCACCTGCCGCCGTCGACGCTGGAACATCCGCTGATCGTCGACGACATGCGGCGCGGCTACCGGTAGCGCACCGAACCGACGAGAACGGCGGCCAGAACCGCACTGACCGCATGACGCGCCAACCCCAGTCCACCGGCCGCACTCGCGTTGGTCAGCAGGAACGCCACCGCGGCACCCAGTGGACGCGTCAGGACGAAACAGCCCCAGAAACACACCGCCGACATTCGGCGCGACGGGCGGCACACCACTACCAGACCGCCGATCAGCGCAGCCCACAGCACGACCTGCAGCAACGGGTGCGGCAACATCGGAGCCGGCGTCATATGGGTGAGCGCAGTCCCGATTGCGAACGCCGACAGCGCAATTGCCCAGAACCAGCCTTCGGCGCGACGGCTGTCGGCAGCGATCAGCGTCGCCAGTCCCACCTGCGCATGAGCCAGCGACAGCAGTCCGGCCCCACCAACGAGGCACACGACGGCGATGACCGGGTACCGCAGCCCCAGCGCGACGTGCAGCCCGTTGGCGATCTCCGTGCCGACGGCACAGGCGGCCAGCATGGCGGACCAGAGCGCCCACGGCCGCAGTCGGTCACGACTCAGCTGAACCGCCAGCGCTGTTGCCAACGCCGCGACGAGGAGCGTCGTCGCGATCCAGCGGCCGAGGTGGTCGTACAGGTAATCCGGCCAGAACACCGATGCCGCGGTGACCAATGTCTTGCTCACCCAGAATCGGGTATTGATTTCCGGGATTCTGCGGGACATCGGCGCCGCCGTCGAACTCAGAGCGCGTCCGGCCCCTCCGCCAGCAACCGCCGGAAGCCGTCCTCGTCGAGAATCGGCACGCCGAGCTCAACGGCCTTGTCGTACTTGGATCCTGGCGCGTCGCCGGCCACCACATAGGCGGTCTTCTTCGACACCGAACCGGCCGCCTTGCCGCCACGAACCAGGATCGCCTCCTTGGCCTCGTCCCGCGAGAACCCCGTCAGCGAGCCCGTCACCACGATCGACAGGCCCTCCAGGTTCCGCTCGATGCTGGCGTCGCGTTCGTCGGCCATCCGCACGCCTGCGGCCCGCCACTTGTCGACGATGACGCGGTGCCAGTCGACGGTGAACCAGTCGATCACGGCGGCGGCGATGGTCGGACCGACGCCCTCGACGGCAGCCAGCCGTTCCTCGGAGGCTTCGGTAATCGCTTGCAGATCACCGAATTCCGCGGCCAGCGCCCGGGCCGCCGTCGGGCCGACGTGCCGGATGGACAGCGCCACCAGCACGCGCCACAGCGGCTGCTGCTTGGCCTTGCCGAGGTTGGCCAGCAGCCTGGCGCCGTTGGCCGAGAGCTCGCCCTTCTGGGTTTTGAACAGGTTGGTGCGCAACAGTTCGTCCGCCGTGAGCTCGAAGATGTCACCCTCATCGGTGATGACGCCGGCGGCCAGCAGCGCGGTGGCCGCCTCGTAGCCGAGACCCTCGATATCGAAGGCGCCCCGACCGGCGACGTGGAAGACCCGCTCGCGCAGCTGCGCGGGGCACGATCGGGTGTTGGGGCAACGGATGTCGGCGTCGCCCTCCTTCGACGGCGCCAGCGTGCTGCCACACTCCGGACAGGTTGCAGGCATGACGAATTCGCGTTCGGTGCCGTCCCGCAGATCGACGACCGGGCCGAGCACCTCTGGGATGACGTCGCCGGCCTTGCGGATCACCACGGTGTCGCCGATCAGCACGCCCTTGCGCTTCACTTCGGTCGCGTTGTGCAGCGTCGCGAGCCCGACCGTCGACCCTGCCACGGTGACGGGCTCCATGTACGCGAACGGGGTGACGCGGCCGGTGCGGCCCACGCTCACGCGGATGTCGAGCAGCTTGGTGGTGACTTCCTCGGGCGGGTACTTGTAGGCGATGGCCCACCGCGGCGCGCGGCTGGTGGCGCCGAGGCGGCGCTGCAGCGTGCGGTCGTCCAATTTGACCACCAGACCGTCGATTTCGTGATCGACGTCGTGGCGGTGCTCGCCCCAGTACGCGACGCGTTCGGCCACTGCCGCGATTCCGGTGACGCGGGTGGTGTGGTCGGACACCGGCAGGCCCCAGGCCTTCAGCGCGCGGTAGGCGTCGTGCAGCGACGCCGGCTCGAAACCCTCGGTGAGGCCCAGCCCATGGCAGATCATGTGCAACCGGCGGCGGGCGGTGACGGCCGGATTCTTCTGCCGCAACGACCCGGCGGCGCTGTTGCGCGGATTGGCGAACGGCGCCTTGCCCTCCTCGACCAGGCTGGCGTTGAGCGCCGCGAAATCCTCGACGCGGAAGTACACCTCACCGCGAACCTCCAGCACCGCCGGCACCGGGAATTCGTCGGTGCCCGTCAGCTGCTCGGGGACGTCGGTGATGGTGCGGGCGTTGAGCGTGACGTCCTCACCCGTGCGGCCGTCCCCGCGGGTGGCGCCGCGGACCAGCTTGCCGTCGCGGTACACCAGCGCCAGCGCGACGCCGTCGACCTTGAGCTCGCAGAGGTACTCGAGGTCGCTGCCCAGCTCGTTGGTGAGCCGCGCGGCCCAGGCCGTCAGCTCATCGGTGTTGAAGGCGTTGTCGAGCGACAGCATCCGCTCCAGGTGCTGCGCCTCGCCGAACTCGGTCGCGAACCCGGCGCCGCCGACCAGCTGCGTCGGTGAATCCGGCGTCCGCAGCTCGGGGTACCGCTCTTCGATCTCCTGCAGTTCACCCAGCAGCTTGTCGAACTCACCGTCGGAGATGATCGGTGCGTCCTTGACGTAGTAGCGGAACTGGTGACCGCGGACCTCCTCGGCCAGTTCCTGCCATTGCCGGCGCACGTCGGGATCGGGTGAGCTCACCCGGTAAGGCTAGCGAAGGGCTGTGACATCAGGCCGCGATGATCCCCGCCGACGTCCCGCACGCCACCAGGACCGTGCAGGCAGCCACTGGCGCGGGGTCCTCGGTACCGACCAGCGGCGGCAGCGGTGGCAGGAAGATCGGCACGAGGCTGGCCCCCGTGACCCCGGTCAGCCTGGCGACGACCTGCGCGACGGCGTTCGTCGCCGCATAAGTCAGGCTGCCGACCAGCTGCACGGGCACCGTCATCGCCTGTGCCAGCGGGCTGATGACGAAGATGTTCTTCTCGGCGACCGACCGCAACTGCGCCGTCACCTGCTGGAACGCCTGGTTGAGGAAGTAGGGCACGGACGCGGCGACGGTGCGCACGCCGAGCGTCAGGTCGGTGCCGATGTTGGGGTACCCGTACTTGCCGATGACGTCCAGCACGGCGGCCCGCAGTGCCGCGTCGTCGTCGATCGGCGTGACGGTGCTGCCGCCGGGGCCCGTGATCGAGACGCCGTCGGACTTGGGCGCCGGTGTGCCGCCGAACAACGTCACGACCGTCGGCGTGACGTCCACGATCTGGTATTTGAGGTTGACGCCACCGGCGGTGAACAGATCGGGGTTGTTGGCGATGACGAAAGTCGATGTCTCGTTGGGTGATTGGAACCCATGGCCGAAGCCCTTGCTGTCCTGGTGACCATGGTCGGTGACGACGATGACGGTCCACTGCTCACCGGTCGCCGCTTCCCAGTCGTTGACCGACTGCATGATCTCGCCGATGTTGCGGTCGACGTTCCGCACCGCCTCGGCGTAAGCCGTGGACGCGCCGCCGTAGTTGTGCCCGTTCTCGTCGACGCCGACGAAGTAGCTGAACACGAAGTTCGGCTTGTCGGGGTCGGCGGCGGCGATCGCGGCCTCGGTTGCGTCGCCGACGGCGTCGTCGGTGAGCGACCAGTTCGAGTCGCCCGCGATGTGCGAGATGTTGACGACGTGGTCGGCGCCGACCGAACCCGACACGGCGATGGCCGAGATGACGTCCCAGTTCGCGATCGCCGTGGTCTGGATGCCGGGATTGAACGTCTCCAGTTGGTTGAACACCGTCGGAAACCGGTTGTAGACGGCTGGATTGAAGATGTTGTTGATGACGCCGGTCCTCTCACCCCAGACGCCGGTGAGGATGGCGGTCCATGACGGATTGCTGATCGTGGTGTGCCCGACGATGCTCGCAGGCGCCGTGGTGCCGCCCTGCATGAGCTGGAAGAAGTTGGCGTTGGCCGGGTCGGCCAGCACCCGGCTCAGATTGGTGCCATCGACGCCGATCACCAGCACATTGGGCGTGGTGTCAGCGAGCGTCGAAACCGACTGCGGCGCAGCGGCGCTGGTTGGCTTGAGGGTCTTGCGTTCCAGTTCGTCGCGCACCGCGGCGAGGGCCACCAGCACCGATGTCGAGCTGAGTGGCGATACCGGCGCCTGCAGCGACCGCAGGGCCCTGGTGAGTTTGGCGATGGGATCTGTCGATACCGCGGCCACCTTGACCGTGGGCTGCGCGGAGCTCGCTTGCGTCGAGATCGCGGCGGTGACTGTCGGCGTGCCGGCAGTCGTGGCCGCGGCCGTCGGGTGCTCTTCGCGGTTGAGGCCGGCGACGCGCGGCGGGGCTGTCCGCGGCGCGGGCTTGGTGCGCTCGGCGGCCTTCGTCTGGTTGGCGGCGGGCTGGTCAGCGGCGGGCTTGTCGGCTGTGGGCTTGTCGCGCTTCTTGTCCGGCTTTCCGGCCTGTTCCTCGTTGGCGGGTTTCGTCTTCGACTTGGCGGGCTTGCGCTGCTTTTTCGGCTTCTTGGCGGGAGCGGCTGCCGCCTGGGATGCCTGCGAGGTCGAGGAGGTCTGGGATGTCGATCCCGACCCTGCAGCTCCCGCCCCTGTGGTGTCAGCCCAGGCCGGGCAGTCGCTCCACCCCGCGAGCGCGGTTCCGATCCCCAGGGCGACCGCCAGTCCCCCGACCCGGCCAATGCATCTTCCCGCTGTCATCCGGAATGTATAACGCGCGACAATTATCGGCCGCACAGGAATCGCGAACCTGATGCACAGTCATCTCGAAGGTTGGGCACCCTCTGCCCCGCCGCGGGTTACCGTGGCAACGTGCCGCATCCGATCATGTTCGACGATGACGACCCCGGCCTGGCAGAGCTGCGCGCGGTCGCGCTGAGCTTCCCCGAGGCCTTCGAGAAGGTGTCGTGGGGCCGGCCGGTGTTCTGTGCGCCCAAGATGTTCGCGATGTACGGCGGCAATTCGAAGGCGACGGGCGAGATGGTCGCCTACCCGCATTCCCTGCTGGTCAAGGTCGACGAGTCCGACCGCGCAGCACTGGAACAGGATTCGCGCTTCTACTACCCCGCCTACATGGGTCCGTCAGGCTGGCTCGGGCTGGATTTCACCGCGGCGAAGGTCGACTGGGACGAGGTCCGAGAACTGCTCGACGCATCGTTCCGGCTCGTCGCGACCAAGCGATTGATCAAGCTGCTCGACGCGCAATGAGGTAGGCCTGCGGCGTGGATTCGGCCGCGTCTTCGTCGGGTTGCCGGACCGTTTCCGCATAGACGCGAAACCCGCTGCCCGACAACAGGTCTGCGACGAACTCGGGCCGCCGGCGGATGAACGTCAGGTCCACCGACTCGCCGTCGAAGTCCGTCAGCACCCGGGGCTCATCACCGACCTGAAATGCCAACAGCAGCACCCCGCCCGGCGACAGGACCCGGTGAAACTCGGCGAAGACCCGCGGCAGGTGCGCGTCTGGGACGTGGATGATCGAGTACCAGGCACAGAGCCCGCCGACGCTGCCCTTGGCCACGTCGAGGTCGAGCATCGACCCGACGCGGAACTCCAGAGCCGGATTGTGCTGCCGCGCCTGCGCGATCATGTTGGGAGACAGATCGATTCCGGTGACGTCGAGGCCCGCCGCCGCGAGTGCCGCAGTGGCCACACCGGTGCCGCAGCCCACGTCCAGCACGCCGGCCCCGCGGTCCACCAGTTCGGCGAACGCGCCGATCATGGCCCGGTCCACCGGCCGGTCGTCGAGATGGTCTTGGAACCGAGCGACGTAGTGCGCGGCCGCACGGTCGTAGCCGTCGCGGGTCGTGGCCAGGAAATCGGGCATCGGCCAACGGTACGCGGGAATGCCGACACGGTCGGCCGGACGCGCGGCTACCGCAGCGCGACCTGGTGTCGTGCTGCCGGGCAGCATGGGGCGCCGAATCACCCTGCGGTCCTGTCTGTTTCACCCTCTTCTTCTCTACTCTCGGGTGGGTAGAGGGTCGGGTGGTGGTAGTGATTCGTCCTTGGCTGGCCGACGTCCAGCAGGGGTGGTGGGGTCCATTGGGTGCGACCGTCGGGGCCCATGGTGGTGTGCCAGCCGCCGGTGTCGACCAGACGGTTGTCGCGGCCGCAGGCCAGGGTGAGGTTGGTGATGTCGGTCAGTCCGTCGTCGCGCCAGTTGGTGATGTGATGAGCCTGCGAGCGGGAGGCCGGGGCGGTGCAGTTGGGTCGGGTGCAGCCGTGGTCGCGGGCGAACAACGCCAACCGTTGTGCTGTGCTGGCGGTTCTGGCTGCGCGGCCCAGATAGAGGGGTTGGCCGGTGTGGTTATCGAAGATGGCGAGGTAGTTGTCCGAGCCTTGCGCGGCCATCCGCACCAGATCCTTGACCGGCAGCTTGGTACCGGTGTGCGTGAGCGCCATCCCGGCGCGCTTTTCCAGGTCGGTGACGGTGCAGGTGGCGACCACCGCGACCGGGAACCCGTTGTGCACCCCGGAGGCCCCGGTGGCCAGCATCATCCGGCCCACCATCTTGAAGGCGTCGTACTGCCGCTGCGCCACAGTCCTTGTGTCGTTGTCGATCTGCTCCTGCGTCGGGGTCCCGGAGAAGCAGGGCTGCGGATCGGCCGGGTTGCACATGCCCGGGGCGGCGTACTTGTCGAACAACACCTGCCAGTAGGCGCGCCCTTCGGGGTCGAGTTCGGCGGTGACGTCGGTGCGCCCGTCAGGCCGCTGCTTACCCATCACGAACGACCGCTTCGGGTCCGGCTCGTCGTCGTCGGGTTCGGGGCCGTCCTGATCCAGCTTGTACAACAAGTCCGCGGCCGCGCGCCGTAAATCCTCCGGGGTTTTGACCCGGGCATCGGCCACCAGATCCGTCTCGCACTGGGCCAAGGTGACCGGGTCGGCCGCCCACAACGGGACCTTGCCGAAAAACCAGGTGATCACCTGCACGTGCTCACTGTTGATCGCACCCTCAGCCAGCGCGGCGGCCACCAGTTCCCACACCGGACCCAACGGCTCACCGGTGATCGCCGAGCGCGGACCCAAATTATCCGTGTCGCGGACCCTCCGGCGGGCCTCCTCCCGGCTGATGCGGTGCCGGACATGCAGCACCTCAGGCCAATCCTTGGCCCCGATCCCCTTGGCGGTGGCCTGGGTCTGTGCGGCCGCCAAAATCTGGTGATCGACAGCCTCGGCCGCACACCTCAAGGTTTCGCGGCGGGACTGCAACTCCAACAACGTCGGCACATCCAGACCGCTGTAATCCAAGGATGCCAGCCGCGCATGCGCCGCCTCGTAAGCGGCGTACGCCTCCTCGACAACGGCCGGATCGGTCAATCCCATATATCGAACACTAGTTCGACCCACTGACAAATTTCTGCAGTTTGGGACGCCTGTGCCGAAAGTGAACAATGAGGTCAAACCTGTTGCCCAGCAAGGTGTTCCACCAGCCGCAACGACTCCGGAGTTACCGCGCCGACCGTCAGTCCTCGTGAAAGCCGGGCACCCACTTGTCGACGATCTCGGCGTAGTTGATGGTCGCGTCCAGCTGTGCGGCAATACCGAGCAGACCGCCGAGCACCCGGAACATCATCAGATAGTTGGGCGGCAGATTCAGCTGGCGGCTGGTCTTGAACGTGGCGGCGAACTGCTCGCTGCGGATGTCCGCGGCGGTGGCAGCGATGCCCTGCAGCCATCTGCGACTGAAGTGGAAGCTCTTGTGGCGCAACGGTTCGATGTACGGCAGCAGGTAGGCGTTGATCTCGTCGGATGACACGGTCGCGCCGGCCGGGATGAATCCTTCGTCCCTGAGATAGGCCGTCAGCTCCTCCCACTTCTCATCGCGCGCGAGGCGCAGGATGGGACCGGTCGCGCGGGGCAGACCGCCTTCGTGAACCGCAACGGCACCGAAGTCCATGACACCGAACCGGCCGTCGTCGAGCAGCATGAAATTGCCGGGATGGGTGTCCACGTGGAGCAGCCCGCAGCGATACGGGGCGCTGATGGTGACCTCCAGCAACAGGTGCGCGCACTTGTTGCGTTCGTCTTCCGTGCCATTGGCGATGATCTCGGAGAGCTTGCGGCCCTCCATCCATTCGGTGATGACCACCTTGGGTGACGACGCGACGACCGCAGGGACGTAGAACTGCGGATCGCCCGCAAAAGCCTTGGCGAACGCCCGCTGATAGTCCGCCTCGATGCGGTAGTTCAGTTCTTCCTCGGTGCGCTCGATGAGCTCGTCGATGATGCTCTTGACGTCGGCGCCCGGAACCACCTGCTTGAACAGTGTGGTCAGCATGCGCAACGTCTTGAGGTCGGCGCGCACGGCCTCGTCGGCACCCGGGTACTGCACCTTGACCGCGACGCGGCGGCCATCGCTCCACACCGCGCTGTGTACCTGCCCGATGCTCGCGGAGGCGACGGGCGTGTCGTCGAAGGACTGGAAACGCTCACGCCACTTGGTGCCCAGCTGGGCATCGAGCACGCGGTGCACCTTTTCGGCGGGCAGCGGCGGGGCGTCGCTCTGGAGCTTGGTCAGGGCTTCGCGGTAGGGCTCGGCGTACGCCGGTGGGATGGCGGCCTCCATGACCGAAAGCGCTTGTCCCAGCTTCATGGCCGCGCCCTTGAGCTCCCCCAGCACCTGGAACAGCTGTTCGGCGGCCTTCTCGACGAGCTCGGCGTTGACGTCCTCTTTCGACTTGCCGGCCATGCGCTTGCCGACGCCCAGGACGGCGCGGCCCGCAATCCCGGCAGGAAGGGTTGCCAGCTTGGCGGCACGTCCCGTGCGGCCACGGCGGATTTCAGCCATGGCCTCGATCTTGGCTTTCTTAGCCGATCTTGACAACAGCCCGCTACGAAACCGGGACAACCACCAGATCGTGCGGCTGGTTGTTCATCGACACACAGCCGTCGTCGGTGACGACGACGATGTCCTCGATCCGGGCGCCCCAGTGCCCCGCGAAGTACACACCGGGCTCGACGCTGAACGCCATGCCGGGCTCGAGCGGCAATGCGTTGCCCGCCACGATGTACGGCTCCTCGTGCACCGACAGGCCGATGCCATGGCCGGTGCGGTGGACGAACACCTCGGCCAGCCCCTCGGCAGCCAGCACATCGCGGGCCGCGGCGTCGATCTGCTCAGCCGTCATCCCGGGCCGGACCGCGGCCACCGCCGCGGCCTGCGCCCGCTGCAGCACCGAATACTGTTGTGCCACCGCGGGATCGGGCTCGCCGATGCTGTAGGTCCTGGTGCAGTCCGAGTTGTAGCCGGGCTCGACGGGCCCGCCGATGTCGACGACGACGATGTCCCCCACCTGCAATTCACGGTCCGAGCATTCGTGGTGCGGGTCGGCACCGTTCGGTCCGGAGCCGACGATGATGAATGCCACCTCCGAATGCCCTTCGGCGACAATCGCTTCGGCGATGTCCGCGGCGACGTCGGCCTCGGTGCGGCCCGGCTTCAGGAACTCGGGTACCCGCGCGTGGACGCGGTCGATGGCTGCGCCGGCCTTCGTCAGGGCGTCGATCTCACTGGCGTCCTTGATCATTCGCAACTGCCGCAGCACGTCGGTGGCGAGTACCGGCACCGCGCCGAGCACCGACGCCAGCGGCAGCAGATGCAGCGCGGGCATCGCGTCGGTCACCGCGACGGCACTGCCCGGCAGCGCCGCGGCGACCAGCGCATAGGGGTCGTCGCCGTCGACCCAATCCTGCACCGCCAGGCCCAGTTCCAGGATCGCCGACTCCTTCAACGACGCCAGTTCCAGCCGCGGCACCACGACCGCCGGCGTCGAACCGTCGGCGGGCACCACGAGTGCCGTCAACCGCTCGAAGGTCTGCGCCCGCGACCCCACCAGATACCGGAGGTCGTACCCCGGGGTGATGACGAGTCCCGCCAGGCCGGCCGCCTGGGCGGCCGCGGCGGCCGAGCGCAGACGCGCGGCATAGACGTCGGTGTTGAATCGACCTGCTGTCACATTCCCCGTCACTTCGCTCGCCCGCATAGCAATAGGCTAGTGCGATGCCGACCGACATCCGCGACAGGCGGGCCTGAGCATGAACCAGCCGATCCTGCTGCTCGACGGAGCCAGCATGTGGTTCCGGTCGTACTTCGGGGTGCCGTCCTCGATCACGGCGCCGGACGGCCGCCCCGTCAACGCGGTCCGCGGCTTCATCGACAACATCGCGGCCCTGGTCACCCAGCACCGTCCCGGCCGCCTGGTGGTGTGCCTGGATCTGGATTGGCGGCCGCAGTGGCGCGTCGACCTGATCCCTTCCTACAAGGCGCACCGCGTGCTCGAGGAGAACCCGGACGGCGAGCCCGATATCGAGGAGGTGCCCGACGATCTGACGCCCCAGGTCGCCATGATCATGGAGCTGCTCGACGCGTTCGGCATCGCCACCGCGGGCGCACCAGGTTTCGAGGCGGACGACGTGCTGGGCACGCTGGCGACCCGGGAACAGACCGACCCCGCGATCGTGGTGAGCGGTGACCGCGACCTGCTGCAGCTGGCCAGTGATGACGGACCTGGAATCAGGGTGTTCTATATCGGCCGCGGCCTGGCCAAGGCGGTGCTGTACGGGCCTGCCGAGGTCGCCGAGACCTATGGCGTCCCGCTGGATCGCGCGGGTGCGGCATACGCCGAACTCGCCCTGATGCGCGGCGATGCGTCCGACGGTCTGCCGGGCGTCGCCGGCATCGGCGAGAAGACGGCGGCAACGCTGCTGCAGACCTACGGCTCATTGGCCGCCATCGAGGCGGCCGCCCAGGACCCGACCTCCAAAATGGC
This sequence comes from Mycobacterium sp. SMC-13, assembly GCF_045311035.1. NCBI lineage: Bacteria > Bacillati > Actinomycetota > Actinomycetes > Mycobacteriales > Mycobacteriaceae > Mycobacterium > Mycobacterium sp. SMC-13. The sequence goes on along the minus strand of NZ_JBJIAI010000011.1, from coordinate 48,567 downwards.
TGCGGCGCAACGCAAGAAAATCCTGGCCGCGGCGGACTACATCACGGCCGCGCTGCCCGTCGTCCTCGTCGCGACCGATGCGCCGGTGTCCCTGTCGACGGAGTCCGACGCCCTGCCGCTGGCGGCCCGCGACCCGCAGCGCGTGGCCGACCTGGCCGGCAAGTACGGCGTCACCAATTCCATCGCGCGGCTGCAGAAGGCGCTCGACAAGCTGTAATCCGCCGGTTCATGCGACGAGTGTGCCGTCAGATCGCAGATCTGCTCGGTGGGGCGATCCAGCCGCACGCTCGACGGCGTAAACGACTCAGGCCGGAACCCCCGTGTCACATGTGACGTAGAGGTTCCGGCCTGGGCCTGGTGAGAGTTGAGTGGAACTACTTCGGGCGGCCGACTTCGTAGGTGCCCTTGTCGTCCTTGAAGGTGACCTTGACGGTGCGCTTGGTGCCGTCGATGTTCACGTCGCAGTCGAACGTCTGCCCGGACTTGACCTCAGGGTCGGTGCCATTGTTGCACTTGACGTCCTTGACGTTCTTGGCGCCGTAGCCGTTGGTCTCGTCGGTCAGGATCTTCTGCACGCCCGACTGCGCGGCGTTGATGTCGAGCTTGGTGGTGACGAAGAAGCCCGGCCACAGGAAACCGAGGACACCGACGACCGCGACGACAACCGCGGCCACGACCCCACCGATGATCATCAGCGTCTTGCTGCTGGCCTTCTTGGCAGCCGGGGCGCCGAACTGCTGGTCGAACTGCTGACCCGCGGCACCCTCACCGAACTGCGGCTGGCCGTACTGACCCGGCTGGCCGTACTGGGGCTGACCGTACTGACCCGGCTGGCCGTACTGCGGCTGACCGTAGGCGCCCTGCTGCGGGTAACCCTGCTGCGGGTAACCGGGGTACTGCTGCTGGGGGTAGCCCGGAACCTGCTGTGCCCCAGGCTGCGCGGCGCCAGGCTGCACCGCCGGGTACTGCTGCTGGTACTGCTCCGGGTTGTAGGCCGGCTGCTGCCCCCACGCCGGGGCGGCAGTGGTCGGCTGCTCGGCGCCGGACGCCGGCTGACCCCAAGCGGGCTGCTGACCTTGCCACTGCTGTGACGGATCAGTTCCCTCTGGACCGCTCATCGTCTCTCCCTCGGTGCTCTACTGCCCGGACGTCATCCGAGCTGCTGGTCAACCACACTACCGGTGTCACCGTTCCTGGATGACCCGCACGCGGGGCGCGTGTCTGGGCATCACCTGGCACGGCCGGCCTTAGTCTCGCGGTATGACGGACCGAATCCGGCTCGGCAACGCCGTCTTGACGCGCGTCGCGGAAACCCAGGTGCAAATCCCCACCACGCTGTGGCCGTCGACGCCGCCGGAGGCCTGGCACGCCGAGGCCGAGCTGCTGGCCCCGCGATTCTGGAACCCCGAGACCGACCTGTTCCGCATCGCGATCCAGAGCTGGGTGCTGCAGGTGGACGGGCTGACCATCGTCATCGACACCGGCGCGGGCAATGACCGGCACCGGCCGCACATGCTGCCGCTCGACCACCTCGACACGCCATTCCTCGACAACATGCGGGCCGCGGGCATCGACCCGGACGACGTCGACGTCGTCCTCAACACGCACCTGCACACCGATCACGTCGGCTGGAACACCCAACTGGTCGACGGCGCCTGGGTGCCGACGTTCCCCAACGCCCGCTACCTGATGCCGGAGGCCGACTACCGGTTTTTCGCGCCCGACAACCCCGAGACGACCGACGAGATGCGAGCGGTGTTCGAGGACAGCGTCATCCCGGTGGCCGACCAGACCGTGCAGTTCTCCGGCGACCATCAGCTGAGTGACTCGGTGTGGCTGCGCCCGGCCCCCGGCCACACGCCCGGATCGTCGGTGCTGTGGCTCGATGCCGGCAAGCCGGCGGTGTTCGTCGGCGACCTGACGCACTGTCCGATCCAGATTCCCCGGCCGGATGATCCGTGCGCTTTCGACGTCGACGCGGCCGAGGCGACCGTCACCCGCAAGCGGGTGTTCACCGAGGCATCGCGGCGCCGGGCGGCCGTGGTGCCGGCGCACTATGCCGGCCATGGCGGCGCCACCATCGTGGCGCGCGGCGACCGGTTCATGGTCGACGACTGGCTGGATCTCGGCCTGGCCTGAGGCGCGGCAGGTCACATGGTGTCGATGGCGACGACGCCGCGACGCACGGCCCCGATGGCACGTTTGGCCGTGGCCCGCAGCTGCGGCGCCGGCGCGGCGAGCCGCACCTGGTCCAGCAGGTCCAGCACCTGACGGCACCACCGCACGAAATCACCTGCGGGAAGCGCATTTCCGTTGCCGTTGTCGGACATCAACAGCGCCGCGGTCAGGTCGCCATAGGTCGCCCAGCTGTACATCGCCGCGGCGAACCCGGCGTCGGGTTCCCTGCTGAACGGCAACCGGTGCCGGCGCTCGTCGCCCCGGATGTCGGTCCACAGCCTGCGGGTCTGGGCCAGTGCCCGTCGCACCTCGTCGGTGACCTGTTCGGAGCCCGGCGGCACCGACGGGCCGTCACCGCGCGATTCGAACAGCACCGCCGAGACGACGGCAGCCAGTTCGGCAGGGTTCAGGTCATCCCACACCCCGCCGCGCAGACATTCGGCGACCAGAAGGTCGCTCTCGCTGTAGATCCGGGCCAGCAGCCGTCCGTCTTCGGTCACCGCCGGCTCACCTTCGGCGCCTTCGATGAAGCCCCGCTCGCTCAGCAGCGACACGATGCGGTCGAAGGTGCGGGCCAGGGAGTTGGTGGCCGCCGCGACCTTCTGCTGGGTCTGGTCGTTGTCGCGTTCGATGCGCAGGTAGCGCTCGGCGGCACGCACTCTGGCCTCGCGGTCGGGCAGTTGATGCGCGGGGTGACGGCGCATCTGTTCCCGCAGGCCGGCCAGCTCCGGGTCGATGTCCGGCGTCGCCTCGGCGGATCCGCGACTGCGCCGCACCGAGGGCACGTCGAGCGCTTCGGCCGCCGACAGCAGGGCCGACGCCAGGTCACGGCGCACCTTGGGTTGCCGGTGTTCCACCCGCTTGGGCAGCGACATGCTGCCCAGGCGCTGCGACGTCCCCGCGTAGTCGGCCGCGGAAATCCGTCCCGCCCAACGGTGTTCGGTCAGCACCAGCGGTCGGGGGTCGTCGGCGTCGTACGCCGGCTCCAGCACCACGGCCAGACCGCTGCGGCGGCCCAGGCCGATGGCGATGACGTCGCCACGCTTCAGCGCGGCCAGCGCGTCGTTGATGCCCTTGCGCCGCGTCAGGCGACCGGCCCGGGACTGCGCCCGCTCGCGTTCGGTGATGCGCGCCCGCAGCCGGGCGTACTCGAGCACCGACTCCCAGTCGTCCCCCTGCTCGGCTGCGATCTCGGCGAGCATCCGCTCACCGCGCCTGATGCCGCGCACCAGCCCGGTGACCGACCGGTCGGCCTGGTACTGCGCGAACGACTGCTCGAGCAGCCGGTGCGCCGCGGCCGGCGTCATGTGCTGCACCAGGTTGATCGTCATGTTGTACGACGGCGCAAAGGAGCTGCGCAGCGGGAACGTTCGGGTCGACGCCAGGCCGGCGACCTGGGCCGGATCGGCCATCTCGTCGGTGGCGTGCCACAGCACCACGGCGTGGCCCTCGACGTCGATACCGCGGCGCCCGGCGCGGCCGGTCAGCTGCGTGTACTCCCCCGGCGTCAACGGGGCATGCTGCTCGCCGTTGTACTTGACCAGCCGTTCCAGCACCACGGTGCGGGCGGGCATGTTGATGCCCAAAGCCAGTGTCTCCGTGGCGAAGACGGCCTTCACCAGGCCGGCCGTGAACAGCTCCTCGACGGTGTGCCGGAACACCGGCAGCAAGCCGGCGTGGTGGGCGGCCAGGCCGCGCAGCAGGCCTTCGCGCCACTCGTGGTAGTCGAGCACCGCCAGATCGGACTCGGCCAGATCGGCGCAGCGCCGGTCGACGATCTCGGCGATCCGCTCGCGCTCGGCCTTGTTGGTCAGCCGCACCGCGGACCGCAGACACTGCTTGACCGCGGCATCGCACCCGGCGCGGGAGAACACGAACGTGATGGCCGGCAGCAGGCCGGCCTGGTCGAGCGTGCCGATGACGTCGGGACGGCTCGGTGGCCGGTACATGGCAGGCCGGCCCCGGTGCCCGTCGCGGCCGCGCCCGCGGGGCTGCCAGTCCATCAGCCGGTCCGCCTCGCGGCGATGCGCGATGTGCCGTAACAACTCCGGGTCGACGCGCGCCTTGCCCTTGGCCCCCGACGCGCCCTTCGACAGGTCGAAGAGATCGAACAGCCGCTTGCCGACGAGCATGTGCTGCCACAGCGGCACCGGACGGTGTTCGTCGACGACGACGGTGGTGTCACCGCGAACCGTCTGAATCCAGCCGCCGAACTCCTCGGCGTTGCTCACCGTCGCCGACAGGCTGACCAGCCGGACCTCGTCGGGCAGGTGCAGGATCACTTCCTCCCACACCGCGCCGCGCATGCGGTCGGCCAGGAAGTGGACCTCGTCCATCACGACGTACGCCAGGCCGTGCAGCGCGTGCGAATCGGCATACAGCATGTTGCGCAGCACTTCGGTGGTCATCACGACGATGTCGGCGTCACCGTTGATCGCCTGGTCACCGGTGAGCAGGCCGATACGTTCGGCGCCGTAGCGGGCCACGAGATCGTTGTGCTTCTGGTTGCTCAGCGCCTTGATCGGGGTGGTGTAGAAGCACTTGCGCCCGGCGGCCAGCGCCAGATGTACCGCGAATTCGCCGACGACGGTCTTGCCGGCACCGGTCGGGGCGCACACCAGGACGCCGCGCCCGTTCTCGAGCGCCACGCAGGCCTCGGTCTGGAACGGGTCAAGCGTGAACGACAGACCGGCGGCGAAGTCGCGGAGCTGTGGCCCCGGTTCGACCGGGGTCACGTCCTGCGGGTCAGGTGGCGTCGTCATCGATGGTCAGCCGGGTCGGGGTGGGCACGGCAGCCGGCGCATCGATGGGTTCGACCGACCCGATCGGGGCGGCCTCGTCGTCGGGAACGGCCTGGGCTTCGAGCTCGGCCTCGCGCCGGACCTTGCGCCGGTCGTGCAGCCGCGCCACCTGGATCGACATCTCCAGCAGCACGGTGAGCGCCAGCGACAGCGCCAGCATCGAGAACGGATCGGAGCCGGGCGTCACGAACGCCGCGAACACGAACAGGCCGAAGATCAGCCCGCGGCGCCAGGCCTTGAGCTTCTCGTAGGTGAGCACCCCGACCAGGTTCAGCATGATGATCAGCAGCGGGAACTCGAAGCTGATACCGAACACGATCAGCAGGTTGATCAGGAAGCCGAAGTATTGCTCACCGGACAGCGCGGTGATCTGCACGTCGCTGCCGACGGTCAGCAGGAACGACAGGGCCGTGGACAGCACCACGTAGGCCAGGATCGAACCGGACACGAACAGCAGCGCGCCGACGCCGACGAACAACGACGCGAAGCGCCGTTCCTTCTTGTAGAGGCCCGGGGTGATGAACGCCCAGATCTGGTAGAGCCAGACCGGGCAGGCCAGGATGATGCCCGCCGCCATGCCGACCTTCAGACGCAGCATGAACTGGTCGAAGGGCGCGGTGGCCAACAGCCGGCACTCCCCGTCCGGCGCGATGGACGCCCGCGACGACGCCGGCAGCGAGCAGTACGGGCCGCGCAGCCAGTCACCGAGGCTGGGGAATCCGAAGAAGCTGTGGCCGTACCAGAGAAAGCCGACGACGGTCGTCAACAGGACCGCGATGACCGCGATCAGCAGCCGGGTCCGCAGCTCCTCGAGGTGATCGACGAGCGACATGGTGCCGTCAGGATTGACCCGCGACCGTCGGCGGCGCGGGTCGAGCTTTCGGAAAATTGCGGTTACTGGCACGTGAGTGTGAAAGAGGCCGACCGCCGCGTGCGCTGGGCCCGCGGCGGGATCACGGCAAAGGTCAGGCCGGGTGCTTGTCCGCGGCGTCCGGCGCCGCCTGCGGTGCGGGTGCCGGGTTCTCGACGCGCTCAGCAGTGATGGGACGCGGCGCAGGCTGCTGCTCCGTCGTGCCGTCCGACTGCATCTCCTTCAACTCGGACTTGAAGATGCGCATCGACTTACCGAGCGAACGCGCGGCGTCCGGCAGCTTCTTCGCGCCGAAGAGCAGCACGAACACCGCGATGACGATCAACCAGTGCCACGGTTGCAAACCGCCCAATTTGGGTCACCTCCAGAAGTTGAGGCCGAGTCTACTCGCCAGGGCCGGGTTCATACGCCGCCAGCGCCGCTACCGCGGACTCCCGCACGCGGTCGGCGAGTTCGGGCGGGTCCAGCACCCGGACCGCCGAACCGAAACCGAGGACGAACCGGGCCATCCACTCGGTCGACGCGTAACTCATCGTGGCTTCCCAGCTGCCGTCGGGAATCTCGCGCTGCACCGCCAGCGGGTAGTAGTCGAACATCCACGCCGCGGACTCGTCGATCAGCAGCGTCGCCACCGGGAGTGTCGGGTCCGCGGTCTCCGCGGAGAACAGCGACGTGTCGGGTCCGGCCTGCACCGCGGGTGCCGGCGGCGCGGCAGGTTCGTCCAGCGCGGTGGCGTCGACGACGCGGTCGAAGCGGAACAGCCGCACCCCCTCGGCGGTGCGGCACCACGCCTCGAGGTAGCTGTGGTCACCGATCAGGGCCACCCGGATCGGGTCGACGACGCGCTGCGAGACGGTGTCGTGCGAAGCGGAGTAGTACTCGAGGGACAACGCCCGCTTGTCGCGCACGGCGGCCCGCACCGTCGCGGTCGCCTTGTTCTCGACGTCGCCGGTGACGTCCGGGGCCGGCACCGCCGCGGCCGTCGCGCCGGCGGTCCCGGCAGCGGCCTCGATCTTGGCGATCACGCTGCGCGCCACGTCGGGATCCACCACACCGGGTACGTCGACCAGCGCGCGCAGCGCCATCAGCACACCGGTGGCCTCCGGCGACGTCAGCCGCAGTGCGCGGTCCATCCCCGCCGAGAAAATCACCTCGATGGTGTCGCCCTCGAAGTCGAGGTCGATCAGTTCCCCGGGGCCTCCACCGGGCAGCCCGCACACGAACAGCTGCCAGAGGTCGGCTTCCAGTTGCTTGCGCGTCACGCCCAGATCAGCGGCGGCCTTGGTGTGGCTGACCCGCGGATTGGCCTGGAAATACGGGACCATGTTCAACAGCCGCACGAGGCGGGTGGATACGTTGCTCACTTGTGAAGGCTCTCCCCCGCCTGCGCACGCAACCGTCCGATCACGTTGTCCCGCAAAGATTTCGGCTCCAGCGCGACCGCGTCGGCGCCGTAGCCGGCGATCTCCCGGGCCAGCCGGTCGACCATGCCGATGTCGACGACGATCTCGTCGCCGCTGCGCCCGCCGCGCGTACTGGGTGACGAGCTGACGGCCTGCCTGCGCAACGCCGTCGCCCGCCCCTCGGCGACCCAGATCCGGGCCTGTTCGCCGGCCGGCCACTCGGAGACCGCGCGGTGCACGATGTCTCGCAGGTTGACGCCCTCGGGCCGGGTGACGGCGTGGTCGGGTCCGACGGCGCGGACCTCGCCGGCGATGCGCGACACCCGGAAGGTGCGCGCGTCGTTGCGGTCGCGGTCGTGACCGACGACGTACCACCGGCCGCGGTAGGTGACCACGCCCCAGGGCTCGAGGGTGCGGTCGACGTACGGCGAACTCCGATTGGGACGGTGCGCGAACTGCACGGCACGGCCGGAGTCGATGGCCGACAACAGAATTCCCAGGGCCTCCTCGGAACCGCGCAGCCCCTGCGTGGTTCCGGTGGTGATCGCGACGCCCGCGTCGGGCGCGTCGACGTCCACGCCCGCGGCCCGCAGCTTGAGCAGCGCGCTCTGCGTGGCGGTGACCATCTCCTGCGATTCCCACAGCTGGGTGGCGATCGCGACGACGGCGCGCTCGTCGCCCGTCAGCTCGACGGGCGGCAGCTCGTAGGCGGTGCGGTTGATGCGGTAGCCGTCATTGACGTCCATCATCGAGGCGCGCCCGGTCTCCAGTGGGATGCCGAGGTCGCGCAGCTCGTTCTTGTCGCGCTCAAACATCCGGGAGAACGCCTCGTCGGTCGGCGGGTCCTGGTAGCCCGTGACGTTGGCCCGGATCTGCTCTGCGGACAGGTAGCTACGGGTGGACAGGAGCGCAATGACGAGGTTCATCAACCGCTCAACCTTGGACGTCGCCACGTCCAACAGACTAAGTGGTTGCTGTGCGCCACCCGGTTACCGGCGCGCCCGCGGTGACGGACGCGCCCGTCACATGCTGGCGATCAGCCGGTTCACCCGCTCGTCGACCGACCGGAACGGGTCCTTGCAGAGCACCGTGCGTTGCGCCTGGTCGTTGAGCTTCAGGTGCACCCAGTCGACGGTGAAGTCGCGCCCGGCTTCCTGTGCGGCGGTGATGAATTCGCCGCGCAGCTTGGCCCGGGTGGTTTGCGGCGGGGTGTTGACCGCCGCGTCGATCTCCTCGTCGGTGGTGACGCGGGCGGCCAGGCCCTTGCGCTGCAACAGATCGAACACGCCGCGTCCGCGCTTGATGTCGTGGTAGGCCAGGTCCAGCTGCGCGATCTTGGGGTCGGACAGCTCCATGCTGTAGCGATCCTGGTAGCGCTGGAACAACTTCCGCTTGATCACCCAGTCGATCTCGGTGTCGACCTTGGCGAAGTCCTGGCTCTCGACGGCGTCGAGCTGGCGGCCCCACAGGTCGACGACCTGCTCGAGCTGCACGTTGGGCTCGCGGGTCTGCAGGTAATCGACGGCGCGCGAATGGTATTCGCGCTGGATGTCCAGCGCCGAGGCCTGCCGCCCGCCCGCCAGCCGCACGGCGCGCCGGCCGGTCAGGTCATGGCTGACCTCACGGATGGCCCGGATCGGGTTGTCCAGCGAGAAGTCCCGGAACGGCACGCCCGCCTCGATCATCTCCAGCACCAGCGAGGCGCTGCCCACCTTGAGCATGGTGGTGGACTCGCACATGTTGGAGTCGCCGACGATGACGTGCAACCGGCGGTACTTCTCGGCGTCGGCGTGCGGCTCGTCGCGGGTGTTGATGATGGGCCGTGACCTGGTGGTCGCGCTGGAGACACCCTCCCAGATGTGCTCGGCGCGCTGGCTCAGACAGAACGTCGCGGCCTTCGGCGTCTGCAGCACCTTGCCCGCGCCGCAGATCAGCTGGCGGGTGACCAGGAACGGCAACAGCACGTCCGAAATCCGGGAGAACTCCCCGGCCCGCACGATCAGGTAGTTCTCGTGGCAGCCGTAGGAGTTGCCCGCCGAGTCGGTGTTGTTCTTGAACAGGTAGATGTCGCCGCCGATGCCCTCGTCGGCGAGCCGCTGCTCGGCGTCGACCAGCAGATCTTCGAGCACGCGCTCACCCGCGCGATCGTGGGTGACCAGCTGCGCGAGGTTGTCGCATTCGGCGGTCGCGTACTCGGGGTGGCTGCCCACATCGAGGTACAGGCGTGCACCGTTTCGCAAGAAGACGTTGGAACTGCGGCCCCACGACACCACTCGCCGGAACAGATACCGCGCTACCTCGTCAGGGCTGAGCCGGCGGTGACCATGAAAAGTGCAGGTCACGCCAAACTCGGTCTCGATTCCCATGATCCGTCGCTGCACACAATCGAGCTTACGGGTTGGGCATGGGTATTAGGTGGGCAACAGGCCGCGCATCAGCGAGAGATACCCGCGGCCTGCCGGGCGGCCCGGACGAAGGCGGTCTGGGTCGAGTCGATTCCGTCGAGGTATCCGCCGACGAGCGCGGCGTCCCGCAGCAGCACGAGCGATGCCGCGACCTGCTCGGCGTCGTCGCGAGCGCCGGCCGCGTCCTGCAGCGCACCACGAAACCAGTTGCGGTGCCGGGCGATGAGTTGCCGCACCGGACTGTCCGGCGCGGGGTACTCGGCGGCCGCGTTGATGAACGGACAACCGCGGGTGTGGTACCTCGCGATGTCTTCGGCGATGCCGTCGATCACCAACTCGAGCATGTCGGCATCCGGGCCGGCGGTGGCTGCGGCGTCGCGGAAGTAGCCGCGGATGGTCTCGTCCTCGAGCCCGAGGTACGCCTCGACGAGCCCTTCCTTGCCCTTGAAGTGGCGGTACATGGTGGCGCGCGTGACGCCCGCCTCGGCGAGTATCCGGTCGACGCCGACGGCGTGGATTCCTTCGCGATAGAACAGCTCCGCCGCGACCCGGAGCAGCCGCTCGCGTGGTCGCAGAGTCGCTTCGGCACTGTCCATGACCCCAGCGTACTCGCGAGCCAGAACGTTCTTTCTGATTCAGGGAACACATGCCGGGCGTCGGCGGTTATACAGGCAGAACGACCGTTCTTTCTACGTTAAGGAGACGCCATGACCATCACCCGGACCGAACAGGCCGACATCGACCGCGCCAACCGCACCGGACGGCAGCCCGTCGTGTTCGTACACGGCCTGTGGCTGCTGCCGAACAGCTGGGACAGCTGGCGGACGTTGTTCGAGGAACAGGGTTTCGTGACCGTCGCCCCCGGTTGGCCCGACGATCCGGCGACAGTGGAGGACGCCCGTCGCGATCCGTCGGTGTTCGCCCGCAAGAGCATCGGTGACATCACGCAGCACTACGTCGACGTCATCGGCGCACTCGACCGCAAGCCGATCGTCATCGGCCACTCGTTCGGCGGATTGATCACCCAGAAGCTGGCGGGCCTCGGCCTGGCCAAGGTCGCGGTCGCGATCGATCCCGCGCCGTTCCGCGGTGTGCTGCCGCTGCCGATCGCGGCCCTGCGCTCGGCGTTCCCCGTCCTCGGCAACCCGCTCAACCGTGGCCGCGCAGTCGCGCTGACGCCCGAGCAGTTCCGGTTCGGGTTCGGCAATGCCGTGTCCGAAGAGGAGTCGGCCAAGCTGTACGAGAACTACTCGGTCGCCGGCTCGGGCCTGCCGCTGTTCCAGGCCGCCACCGCCAACTTCCACCCGGGCACCGAGGCCAAGGTCGACACCCGGAATCCGGAACGTGGTCCGCTGCTGATCATCTCGGGCGAGAAGGACCACACCGTGCCGTGGGCCATCGCCAACGCGTCCTACAAGCGGCAGCAGAAGAACCCGAACGTCACCGAGATCGTCGAAATCCCGGGACGCGGCCACTCCCTCGTCATCGACAGCGGGTGGCGCGACGTCGCCGCCACCGCACTGGATTTCGTCCGGCGCTTCTGACACATCCAGAAACGGCTCCGTCCGCCACCCGAGGTGGGTGGCGGACGGAGCCGTGCCGGTTCGGCGGGGATCAGAACGACGTATCCAGGTAGCCGGCGCTCTGGTTGGCCTCGTCATGGTTGGAGAAGTGCTCGCCCAACACGTACGACGAGTGCGGGTCGGTTCCGTTGGGGATCAGCGGATCGGTGTCGGCGCTGGCGATCGGCGCCAGCAGGAGGGCACCGGCAATACCGGCCGCGGCCACTGCGGGAGCGATGAACTTGATCGGGTTCTTCATGATCGGTGCGCTTTCTGTCGAAGGGCTCGTCCGCTTTCGGACTGCCTCAATCGTCGGCTCTGACCAGGCAAAAGTCGCTACCGCAGGCATCAATTCGGTATTGCAGCCAGCAGGAAGACGCGGTTGGGTGCCAGCGCTGACGACAACGGCCCGGACGCCGGTGAATCTGTCCACATGATGATCAATCGACGGACGATGCTCGGCGGTGCGGGCGCGGTCGGGGTTGCGGCGATCGCCGGCGCCGGCGCCGACCGCGCGTTCTCATCCCCTTTACCCCGCAAGGAAACTCAGGAAAACACCATGACCGACGACGCCGCCCGGTTCGGCAACCCGCGCATTCCGGCCGAGCTGAACACGGCACAGCCGCACATGTTCCACCTCGGCGCCCTGGCGCCCACCCAGTTCGAGGGCGGCACGCTGCGCCAAGCCTACGAAGGCAATTGGCCGATATTGACCGGACAGGAAGCCAGCGTGGTGATGGTCACCCTGGAGCCCGGCGGCATCCGGGAACCGCACTGGCACCCCAGCGCCTGGGAGATCAATGTCATCACCAGCGGCGTGGCGACCTGGACCCTGCTCGATCCGATGGGGCACTCCGAGCAGTTCGAGGCCAACGTCGGCGACGTGGTGTTCGCGCCGCAGGGCTCACTGCACTACTTCGAGAACAAGGGCACCCAGAATCTGAGCCTGCTGATCGTGTTCAACGCCAGCACCCAGGAGGGCGAAGACGACATCGGCATCGGCGCGTCCATCAGCAAGCTGCCGCCCGATGTTCTCGGCGCCGTGTTCGGCGTTCCCGCAGACACTTTCACCAAGTTCAAGAAGATCGACCAGTCGCTCACCATCATCAAGCGGCCGGCCCACTGAGCCGCCTCACGCCAGCGACAGGAACAGCTTCTCCAACTCGGCCTCGGTCATCGGATCACGGCCCTCCGCGGCGTTGCCGGCCAGGCACTCGCGGAGGCCCGTGGCGACGATCTTGAATCCCGCCCGGTCGAGCGCCTTCGACACCGCCGCGAGCTGCGTGACGATGTCCTTGCATTCGCGGCCCTGCTCGATCATCGAGATGACACCGGCCAGCTGTCCCTGCGCGCGGCGCAACCGGGCCAGAACGGCGGCCATGGCCTCTTCATCGCCGACCATGTCGCACCTGCCTTTCCTTGGTTCACGGTCCGAGCCCGCTATACCCCTCAGGGTATCAGCGGCCGGCCGGGACGGCAGCGCGCTCCCACAGCGCCCGCCACTCGTTCTCTTCGGTCTGCTTGTCGCGGTGGAGCAGTTCGGACGGCTCGGTCAGATGGATCGTCGGGTGCGGCGTCGCAAAGAAGTTGCCCTTGCCCTGCGCCGAGACATGGCCGCCGACGTCGATGTAGCAGTAGCCCTCGCCCGACATCGCCGCACCGTCGCCGACCCGCCCGAGGTAGCGCAGCGCGTTACGGGCCGCCGCCCTCGCCCCGTTCTTCGCGAAGATCGCCGCCTTGGGCAGCGGTCGCCCCGACTCGGCGGTCACGGCGGCCGCGTCACCGATGGCGAAGATGCCCGGGTACCCGGTGGCCATCTCGGCGTCGACGGTGATCCAACCCGCGCCGTCGATCGTCACGGCCGGCTCGTGAGGCGGGACGAACACCAGGAGATCGAACTCGGTGGCGGTGCCGTCGGCGAAGTGGATCACCTTGTGCTCGGCGTCGATGTGCTCGACGGCATGCTCGCCATGGAAGCCGATGTCGTTGGCGCCCAGCATCTCCACCAGTTCCAGCCCGGCGTACGGCCCTGCCGAGGGCATGGGCTGCTTTTCCGGGGTGTACACCGCGATGTCGGTGGCCTCCCGGTGACCGTTGTCCCGCAACAGGTCCGCGGCCAGCAGCGCACCCTCGTAGGGGGCGACCGGACAGCGGTACGGCAACGAGGTGACCAGGAAGACGAGCCTGCCACCGGAGAACTGCCGCAACGCGGCGTGCGCGGCCGCGGCAGCCTCGGCGCTGTAGTAGTGCACAGCGGACCCGGCATCGACGGCATCACGCAGCCCCGGCACCTTGTCGATGACGTTGCGGGCACCGGTGGCGATGATCAATGCGTCGAACCCGATCTCGTCGCCGTCGGCCAGCGTCACGACGCGAGCCGAATGATCGATGTCGGCAACAGTGCCGGTGACGGTGTTGACGCCGCGCAGGGCGGAGACCGTGGGCTCGATGGGCACGCTGCCCTCCTCGCGCCAACCGCGCAGTACCCAGGGCAGGGTGAAGCCGAGGAAGTGCGAGAAGTCCTCGTCGACGATGGTCAGGTCGAGATCGTCAAGGGCCACTCCGGATTCGGCGAGTTCCTTGATGACCGACAGACCGCCGATACCGGCGCCGAGGATGACGAGCTTCGTGTCTTTCACGTTCCTACCTCCAGAACTTCATGCGGGACGGTCGATCGGATTTGGGGTGCCCGTCGCACCACTGGCCGGCGGGTACCGTGGCCTTGACGGCGTCGACGTGCATCCCACAGCCCGACCAGGTGGTCTTGCCGCATTGCGAACAACGCTTGGCCTGGCACATGATTCACTCCCTCCAGTGGTCGCGCGAGCGATCGAGCCGGTGAGCCATGTTGTGCTCCTTGGCGATTCGATCCGATCGGACTCTCCGCCGCGGCCCGTACCCTTCCTTCATAGCATGCCCCCTGGGGTATGTGACAACGAACTTGTCGGAGATCTCACACTAACATTCATACCCTAGGGGGTATGGTACGTTCGGCTTGATTCAGTACCCCTAGGGGTATCGCATATTGCGCGCGGCTACGGGCTACAGCCTGCGTCGTCGTGCGCGGCGAAGGGAGACAACGATGCCACCTGTCCTGGCGAGAATCTGGGTGCCTGCGGTGACCGTGGTCGCCGTCGCGCTGGGCGCGACGGCAGTCACGCAACTGCGCGGCGCGTTCGGCTCCGAACCGATCTTCACCGCCACCGGCCGCACTGCCGAGCCACTCGAGCCGACGCATGTCAAGCATGTGGTCTATGAGGTTTTCGGCCCCACCGGCACCGCGGGCAGCGTCAACTACCTCGATGACAACGCCCAGCCGGTGCAGGCAAGTTTCGCCGCCCTGCCGTGGACCGTCGAGATCACCACGACCGCACCGGCGACGATCGCGAGCATCGTCGCGCAGGGCGACGGCAACCGGCTCGGATGTCGTATCACCGTGGATGGCGAGGCCCGCCAGGAGCAGTCCGCCCTCGGGCGTGATGCCCAGACCTCGTGTCTGGTCAAGAACGCATGAGCAGCAACAACCGTGACCACGACACCCGCCCGGCGTACATGCGATTCATCCGGCGGTTCGCCTGGCCCATCGTCATCGGCTGGCTGCTGCTCACCGTCGCCCTGAATGTCCTTGTGCCACAGATCGAGTCGGTGGCCCGCGAACACGCGGTGACGATGTCGCCGCAGGACGCCCCGGCGTTGATCGCCGCCAAGAAGATCGGTGCGACGTACCGCGAGTCGGATTCCGACAGCATCGCGATGGTCATCCTCGAAAGCGACGAGAAACTCGGCGACGAGGCCCACCGCTTCTACGACAGCCTGGTGCGGGCGCTGCGGGCCGATTCCGCGCACGTACAACACGTGCAGGACGTCTGGGGCGACCCGCTGACCTCCGCGGGCGTGCAGAGCCGCGACGGCAAGGCGGCGTACGTCCAGCTGAATCTCGCCGGCGACCAGGGCAGCACGCTGGGTAATGAATCGGTCGACCGCGTGCGGGAGATCGTCGAGCGGCAGACGCCGCCCCCGGGGCTGAAGGTCTACGTGACGGGGCCGGCACCACTGACCACCGACATGAACGAGGCCGCCGACAAGAGCATGCTCACGATGATGGGCGTCACAGGCGTCGTGATCATCATCATGCTGGCCGTGGCCTACCGCTCCGCGAGCACTGTCGCGCTCGTGCTGGTGATGGTCGGTTTCGAGATGGGCACCGCAAGGGGCCTGGTCGCGCTGCTCGGCGACCACGGTCTGCTGAGCTTCTCGACATTCGTGGTCGCCATGCTGTCCTCGCTGGCCATCGCCGCGGGAACCGACTACGCCATATTCCTGGTGGGCCGCTACCACGAGGCCCGCCAAGCCGGACAGACCCCGGAAGCCGCCTACTACACCATGTTTCGCGGCACCGCCCACATCATCCTGGGTTCCGGCCTGACCATCGCCGGCGCGACGCTCTGCCTGCACCTGGCACGGCTGTCGTACTTCAAGGCGCTGGGCATCCCCTCCGCCCTGGGGCTCGTCGTGGTCGTTGCGGGCGCGTTGACCGCGGCGCCGGCCGTGGTGGCCGTCGCCACGCGCCGCGGCCTGCTCGAACCGAAACGGATGACCAAGACCACGGGCTGGCGACGCATCGGCACCGCCACCGTCCGCTGGCCGGCGCCGATCTTCGTCGCGTCCCTACTGGTCGCCCTCGTCGGAATCATGTTCATGCCCAGCATGAAACTGAGCTTCGACGACCGCTTCTACATCCCTCGCGACCTGCCGTCGAACGTCGGATACGACGCCGCCGAGCGCCACTTCAGCGCTGCCACGATGAATCCCGACATCCTGATGGTCGAGACGGATCACGACATGCGCAACAGCGCCGACATGATCATCCTGGACAAGCTGGCCAAGGACATCTTCAAGTTGCCCGGAATCGCGATGGTGCAGAGCATCACTCGCCCGTTCGGCGGGCCGACCGAACACACCTCCATCCCCTTCCAGGTCAGCGCCCAGTCCATCCCGATCCAGCAGAACCTCCAGATCATGAAAGACCGGATGGGCGACATCCTGAAGATGAGTGACGACCTCGGTGGCCTGATCGGACCGATGAAGCGCCTGCAGGCGTTGGTGGACCAGATGGGTGGCGCCACGGGGCACCTGGCGACGGATGTGCACGAAATGCACACCACCATGGGCGAACTGCGCGACCATCTGGCGGACTTCGATGACTTCGCCCGGCCGCTGCGCAACTACTTCTACTGGGAGCAGCACTGCAGCGACATTCCGGTCTGCGCGGCGACCAGATCGGTCTTCGACGCCATCGACAACGTCGACACGTTCAGTTCGGACATGGCCGCACTGGGCACCGACATGGACAGCACGGTCGCGCTGTTGCCACAGATGAGGGCCCAGTTCCCGCCCATGATCGCGACGGTGGAGTCCATGCGCGGCACGCTGCTCACATTGCACAGCAGTTTCTCCGGGCTGATCACCCAGATATCCGCGATGACCGACACCGCCGGCGCCATGGGCCAGGCCTTCGACGCCTCCCGCAGCGGCGACTACTTCTACCTGCCACCGGAAGCCTTTGCCAATGCGGACTTTCAGCGCGGCCTCAAGCTGTTCCTGTCCCCCGACGGCAAGGCCGCGCGCTTCATCATCACGCACGCCGAAGATCCGGCCACCCCGGACGGCATCGCCGCGGTCCTGCCGACGCTCGAGACCGCGCATCAATCGGTGAAGGGATCGGCCCTCACCGGTGCCAAGTTCTACCTCGCCGGCACCGCCGCGATCTATCGAGACATCCAGTCGGGCTCGCAGTACGACCTGCTGATCGTCGGCACCGCCGCGCTGACCCTGATCTTCGTCGTCATGCTGCTCATCACGCGGGCGCTGGTCGCATCGCTGGTCATCGTCGGCACCGTCCTGCTGTCCCTCGGTGCGGCGTTCGGACTCTCGGTGCTGGTGTGGCAGAACCTGTTGGGCCTCGAGTTGAACTGGATCGCACCGGTTTTCGGCCTGATCATCCTGCTGGCGGTCGGCTCCGACTACAACCTGCTGCTGGTCTCCCGGTTCCAGGAGGAAATCGGCGCCGGACTGAAAACCGGCATCATCCGCTCGATGGGCGAGACCGGCAGTGTCGTGACCACAGCCGGCCTGGTGTTCGCCTTCACCATGATGTCGATGGCCGCCAGCGATCTGAGCTCCATCGGTCAGGCCGGCACGACCATCGGACTCGGATTGTTGTTCGACACCTTGATCGTTCGGTCATTGATGACGCCGTCCGTCGCGGCGCTCCTCGGCCGGTGGTTCTGGTGGCCGCTGCGGCCCCGCCGCACGGCGGCGGCAACCGAGCAGCACTCCCCTGCGCCGGTGGGCTGATCAGTCGCCCGGCGTCCGCGCCAGGATCGCCAGCAGCAGTTCGGCGCGGACCCGGGCGATCGCGAGGTCGACGCCGAGCAGCGCCTCGGCGGTCTCGATGCGCTTGCGCATGGTGTGCCGATGCACGCCGACGGCCGCGGCCGCGGATTCCCAGTGGCCGTTGGCTTCCAGGAATGCGCGCAGCGAGGTGAGCAATCCCGAACCGAACTCGGCGTCGTGGTCGAGGACCGGAGTCAGTACCGCCGCGCCGAGGGCAACCAGCACGTCGCGACTCTCCCCGAATGCCAGCAGCGCGCTGCCGGCCAGCGCCGAGAATTCGAGCGGAGGCCGGCCGCATTCGGCGACGGAGGCCGCCAACCGGGCGTTGTCGACGGCCTCGGCGAGCTTGGCCAGCGGCTGAATTCCGCTGAGCCCCAGGCGGATGGTCCGGCGCAACGACGCATCGATCCGGGACACCAGGGCAGCGGCGATCTCCTCGGCCTCCGCTCCCGGCAACAGCACCGCGAGCCACGTGTCGGCGCCGTGCACGAATGCGGGTTGACCCGCCTGGTCCAACTGCTCATGGATCGCCGCGCTCACCTTCTTGAGCAGGTTGGCGGTGTCGGCGTCGGCGTTCGTGTCCGAGTCCGCCTGCGCGACCAGCACCCTGATCCGGCCCCGGTGATCGGCGGCCTGCGACAGTTGCGCCCAGGCCGGTTCCAGGTTGGCCTCACCGGTGAGGATGAGGCCGAGCGCCTGCTCGTTGAGCCGCTGCTGCGCCTCCTTCAAGCGCACCGGTTTCTCGAAATCCAAGGCGAGCAACGAGTTTGCGTGGCCCAACAGCACCTGATCGACCGGACTCAATGCCGTTTCACTGACCACGCCGAGCACCCCGTGTGAACGGCCGCCGACGCGGATGGACTGCTGCGCGACGGTGACACCTTCGGCCAGCACCGCGACGGCCGACGCGGCCCCGGGCTCGATGGCATCACGCACCAGGTTGACCGTGGTGACGTTGAGATTGCGCGGGTGGGAAGCGATCACCGTGCCGGACGGATCCAGCACCACCACGCTGGCGCGCAGCGCTCGCCCCAGTTCGGCGGCAACCTCTTGCGGGCCACCACTGACGACAGCCCGGGTGATTCGCGGCTGTGCGCGGGACGCCCGCAGCACCGCGTCGTACTGCAGTGCCGCGATACGCGAGCTGACCCGCTGCACGACGGCCGCGAACGGCGTCCGCAGCGGAATCTCCAGCAGCGGCAGCCCCAACTCCTCCGCGGCGGACACCAGTTCTTCCGGCACCTCGTCGAAGGTCAGCCCGATACCGAATCCCACACCGGCGACGCCACTTTCGTGGAGGCGGCGGAGGTAGTCCCGCCGGTCGGCGGACGCCGGCGGCAGACTGATCCCGGTGGTCAGTACCAGCTCACCCCCGGACAGCCATTTGGCCGGGTCGGCCAACTCGGTGGTCAGGACCAGACTGATCTCGCCACCGACGCCGACGGCGCCGCCACGCAGCCGGATCCGCAGATCAGCTTGGTCCAGCACCCATCGCACCGGAACAGTCACCGCCTGAATGTACAGAATGTCGAAAAACTCCGCCGAAAATCCCCGGATTGTCCGATGCTGAGGGGTGTGTCCTGGCGCACACTAAGGCCGCCAGACACTTCTGAACTTCACGAGAGAGAGCGGCGGTACGAGATGCCCGACGGCCTACTGCAGAACTACATCGACGGCCAGTTCGTCGACTCGTCATCGTCGGAGACCATCGACCTGATCAGCCCCGTCGACGGCTCGGTGGTCGGGCAGGCTCCGGTATCGAACCGCGCCGACGTAGACGCCGCAGTGGCCGCCGCCGAGCGGGCCTTCGTCACCTGGGGCCGCACCACACCCAGCGTGCGTCAGCAGGCACTGCTCAAGCTCGCCGACGCGATCGAGGCGCACAGTGACGAGATCGTCGAGGCACAGTGCCGCAACACGGGCCAACTCAAGTCGATGATCGCCGCCGAGGAAGTCGCCGTCAGTGCCGACCAGGTGCGATTCTTCGCGGGCGCCGCACGCATGGTCGAAGGGCTGTCCGCCGGCGAGTACCTGGAGGGCTTCACCTCCTACGTGCGGCGCGAGCCGATCGGCGTCGTGGGTCAGGTGACGCCGTGGAACTACCCGTTCATGATGGCGATCTGGAAGATCTGTCCGGCCCTGGCCACCGGCAACACCGTCGTCCTCAAGCCCAGCGACACCACCCCGGAGAGCACCTTGGTGCTGGCCCGCATCAGCAAGGGCATCCTGCCCGACGGCGTGTTCAACGTCGTCCTGGGCACCGGTGCGACGGGCGCCGAGTTGGTCGACCATCCGGCCATCGGACTGGTCTCCATCACGGGCTCGGTCCGCGCCGGCATCGCCGTGGCCTCGGCAGCCGCCCAGCAGCTCAAGCGCAGCCACCTCGAACTCGGTGGCAAGGCGCCCGCGGTGGTGTTCGGTGACGTCGACATCAAGAAGGCCGCCACGGGAATCGCCCAGGCCGCCTTCTTCAACGCCGGGCAGGACTGCACCGCGGCCACCCGCGCGATCGTCCACGAGTCCATCCACGACCAGTTCGTCGACGCCCTGGTCGAGGCCGCGCAGACGCTGCGCCCGGGCCTGCCCGATGACGCCGACGCGTTCTACGGGCCGCTGAACAACGTCAACCACTTCACGGCGGTCAGCCAGAAGATCGCCGCACTGCCGGACCACGCCACCATCGTCACCGGCGGAAAGCAGCTGGGCGACAAGGGCTTCTATTTCGAACCGACCGTGATCACCGGCGTGCGCCAGGACGACCCCATCGTCCAGGACGAGACGTTCGGCCCCATCCTCACCGTGCAGTCGTTCAGCACCGACGAGGAGGCCATCGACTACGCGAACGACGTGCGCTACGCCCTGGCTTCGAGCGTGTGGACCAAGGACCACGCGACTGCGGAAAAGTTCAGCCGCGCACTTGATTTCGGTGCCGTGTGGATCAACTGCCACATCCCGCTCGTGGCCGAGATGCCCCACGGCGGCTTCAAGTACTCCGGCTACGGCAAGGACCTGTCGATCTACGGCGTCGAGGACTACACCCGGATCAAGCACGTCATGAGCGCCCACGACTGATCCGTCTTCTCCCCCTTTTCACCCCACCGACTCGACCCGTGCCGACAGGAGTTGCACCGATGCCCGACACCTTCCACCCCCTCGACCCACTGACCGCAGCCGAATTCACCAAGGTCGCCGAGATTCTCGCGGCGGCACACGGCGTCGGGGACGGCTGGCGGTACACCTCCGTCGAGATGATCGAACCCGCCAAGGCCGAGGTGGCCGCATTCGACGCCACCGGCGCCAAGCCGGACCGGCGTGCGCTGGCGACGCTGCTCGACACCGCGAACAACCGCACCTACAAGAGCGTGGTGTCGCTGACCGACGAATCGGTGCAGTCGTGGGACCACATCCCGGGCGTGCAGCCGAACTTCACCGTCGACGAGTGGGAAGAGGCCGACGAGGTGCTGCGCAAGCACCCGGATGTCATTGCGGCCCTGGCGAAGCGCGGCATCACCGACATGGACCTGGTGTTCATGGACACCTGGACCTACGGCGACGTCGTGATGCCGGAGCAGTACAAGGACCGCCGCCTGGGCTGGACCGACACCTGGGTACGGGCCGCTGACGGCGCGAACCCCTACGCCGGCCCTGTCAACGGATTCCACTGTGTCATCGACATGAACACCATGGAACTGCTGGAGATCGAGGACACCTTCACCGTCGATCGGCCGGACATGATGGGTGAGTATGTGCCGCAGCACATTCCCGAGCGCATCCGCAATGTGGGCACCCGGGAGCCGCTGCAGCCGCTGAACATCACTCAGCCCGAAGGCGTTTCGTTCACCCTCGAGGGCAATCTGCTGAAGTGGCAGAACTGGTCGCTGCGCGTCGGGTTCAACTACCGCGAGGGCATGACGCTGCACGCGGTGAGCTACAACGACAACGGCAACGTGCGGTCGGTGGCCAACCGGATGTCGTTCGCCGAGATGATGGTCCCCTACCGCGACCACTGCACCGACCATTACCGCCGAACGGCTTTCGACATCGGCGAGTGGGGCATCGGCTTCATGACCACCTCGTTGGAGCTGGGCTGTGACTGTCTCGGCGAGATCCGGTACCTGGACGCCGTGCTGCACAACAGCAAGGGCGAGCCTTACACCATCAAGAACGCCATCTGCATCCACGAAGAAGACAACGCCGTGCTGTGGAAGCACGTCGACCACCACCACGGCGCCGAGGTGCGCCGCATGCGCCGGCTCACGGTGTCGTTCCACGTCACCGTCGCCAACTACGAGTACCTCACCTACTGGCGGTTCTACCAGGACGGCAACATCGAATGTGAGGTCCGCGCAACGGGAATCATGGTGGTGAGCAACTTCCCGGAGGGCCAGGCCCACCCGCACGGCACGCTGGTCGACAACCGCACCTATGCGCCGTACCACCAGCACTTCCTCGTCGCCCGGCTCGACCTCGACATCGACGGCACCGAGAACACGGTGTACGCCAGCGAGACCGAGATCGAACCGATGGGACCGGACAATCCCTACGGACTGTCGCTGCGGCAGCGCAACACCCCGCTGCGCACCGAGGCCGAGGGCAAGCAGGACATGAACTTCCAGACCCAGCGGGCATGGAAGGTCGTCAACGACAACGTCCGCAACGGCATCGGAACCCCACCGGCGTACAAGCTTGTGCCCGGCGGCGCCTTCCCCGCCATGTTCGATCCGAACTCCCCGGTTCTGGCACGCTGCCGCGCCATCGAGCACACCGTGTGGGTCACCCCCAACTCCCCCGAAGAGCGTTGGCCCGCAGGTGAATTCGTCACACAGAGCAAGGAAGACACCGGCCTGCCGATGTGGACCGAGGCGAACCGCTCGATCGAGAACACCGACGTGGTGCTGTGGTACGTGTTCGGCATCCACCACATCACCCGGCCGGAAGACTGGCCGATCATGCCGGTCGACACCGTCAACTTCTGGCTCAAGCCCGTCGGCTTCTTCGATCGCAACCCGTCGATCGACGTCGCACCGACGCCGCCGAAGGCCTGCCACATGTCCTCCAACTGTGAAGAAGGCTGAGCCGTGACCACTCCGCGAATCGCCGTCGCGTATCTCGCGACGCCCGGCGGTGACGACGCCGTCGCCGTCGGCGAGCAGATCGCCCGCACCCTCGGCGCCGAGATCGACCTGTGCATGGTGCTGCCCAGCGACCGGTCGGCGCTGGCCACCACGCCCGGCGGCATACTGCAGCGCGAAGCCGAAAGTTGGCTCGCCGCAGCCGCGGCCGGGGTCCCCAGCGACCTCAAGGTGACGACCCACCTGAGCTTCGACGAGTCCAGCACCGCGGGCCTGATCGTCGCGGCAGAAGCCGCCGGGGCCGAGGCCCTCGTGGTCGGCGGCGCGGGCGGCGGTATCGCCGGCTCGTTGTCCCTCGGCTCGGTGGTCAACGACCTGGTCCACGCGTCGCCGATTCCCGTGGTCATCGCGCCGCGCGGCGCCCGTCTGAAGCACAATGACCGGATTCGGGAGGTCACGTGCGCCGTCGGCACCCGGCCGGGCGCCAAGGCGCTCCTGGACAGCGCGCTGCGGCTCTGCCGTGACACCGGGACGCCGCTGCGTCTGGTGTCGCTGGTCGCCGTCGACGACGCCGACGATCTGGAGCTGGCACAGCAGCACGCACAGAAGGCCCTCGACCAAGCGAAAGCATTTCTGCCGGAAGGTATTCCGGTCAGCTCGCGCGTAGCCACCGGCGCCGGCGTCGAGGACGCCGTCAACAAGCTCGGCTGGCATGACGGCGACGTGATCATGGTCGGGTCCAGCCGGCTCGCACAGCCCCGCCGGCTCTTCCTGGGATCGACCGCGGCCAAAATGCTGCGCGTCCTGCAGGTCCCCATGATCGTGGTTCCGAAAGCTGAAGGGGCTGATAATGACTGAACAACTGGCCGATTCCGACCTCGCTCGCGTAGAGCGGGAAGAAGGCCTCGTCGCCAAGGGCCTCGCCGCAGGCAGAATCGGCACCTTCACCGGGGCCATCCTCGGTATCTCGACCGTGGCACCGGGCTACACGCTCACCGCCAGTATCGGCCTGATCGTCGCGGCGGTCGGGCTGAAGATGCCGGCCATCCTGATCGCCGGCTTCATCCCCATGTTCCTGACCGCCTACGCGTACCGCGAACTGAACTCGCGAGCACCCGACTGCGGCGCGTCATTCACGTGGTCCACCAAGGCTTTCGGCCCGTACGTCGGCTGGATGTGCGGGTGGGGCATGGTGATCGCCACCATCATCGTGCTGTCCAATCTCGCGTCGATCGGCGTCCAGTTCGGCTACGAGTTCCTGGGCAAGGTGCTCCACAACGAGAGTCTCGCCACGCTCTCCGCCGACAACGTCTGGGTCAACATCGGCTCGACCGTCGCGCTGCTGGCCATCGCCACCTACATCTCGTGTCGCGGCATCACGACCAGCGAGAAGGTGCAGTACGTGCTGGTCGGCTTCCAGATGATCGTGCTCATCACGTTCTCGATCGTCGCGATCGTGCGGTCCGGCGGGGCCGAAGGACACCTGAGCTTCGACATCGATTGGTTCGACCCCTTCACCGGACTCACCATGAGCGCCTTCGTGATCGGGCTCATCGGCTCCATCTTCGCGTTCTGGGGCTGGGACACCTGTCTGACCCTCGGTGAGGAATGCAAGGACCCCACCAAGGTGCCCGGTCGTGCCGGATTGCTCTGCGTCCTGTCGATTTTGCTGACGTACCTCCTGGTCGCGGTCGCCGTGATGATGTATGCCGGGATCGGCGACACCGGCCTCGGACTGGGCAACAAGGACAACGCGGCCAACGTCTTCGGCGCGCTGGCCTATCCGGTCCTCGGCGAATGGGGCGGGCCGCTGCTCCTGCTGGCGGTGTTCGCCTCGTCGATCGCCAGCCTGCAGACCACCGTACTGCCGGCCGCCCGCACCATGCTGGCCATGGGAACCTACGGGGCCTTCCCCAAGCGGTTCGCCAGCGTCAGCCCGCGCACCCTGTCGCCGGTGTACAGCACCGTCGTCGCCGGCGTGGTGACCGCCGCGTTCTACACCATCGTGACGCTGCTGTCCGAGCGCACGCTGCTGGATACCATTGCCGCCCTTGGCATCATGATCTGCTGGTACTACGGCATCACGGCGTTCGCCTGTGTCTGGTTCTTCCGCAAGGAACTGTTCCTCAACGCGCACAACGTCATCTACAAGCTGGTGTTCCCTCTGCTCGGTGGCATCATGCTGCTGTCCGTGTTCGTCAAATCGGTGCTCGTCAGCATGGATCCGACGGCCAGCGGCAGCGGCGCGGAGATCGGCGGCATCGGCCTCGTGTTCTATCTGGGCTTCGGCATCCTGATCTTCGGCGCGGTGCTGATGCTCGTGATGCGCGCGTCCCAGCCGGCATTCTTCCGTGGTGAGACGCTGACGATGGACACGCCCCCGCTGCCCTGAGGCGGCTCGATCTGACGCGCCCCGTCACGCTTCGGTGTGGCGGGGCGCGTTTCGTGCGTGGGGCCGTTGACTCTGCATCGTGGGCGCAAAAAGCCGAGTAGCCGTGTGCGTAGGCGCAGGATCAACGCCCAGGCCAAGCATTCCCGCGTTCACCCTGAAACCTGGGCGCACAAAGGCCGAGTAACCAAGTGCCTGAGCACAGGATCAATGCCCGCACCCGGCGCGCCGGGCTACTTCCGCAGGTCGCAGTACCCGCACAACGCCACACTCCCGAACGCTCGACAAAATGGCGCGGCTATCGCTCTCGGAATCGACAATGTGGACATAGTTATCCGCGCCACAACCGCAGAGAATCAGCAGTACACAAGCCGTTCGATCACCAGGAGCAACCGATGACCGACATCACCTATCGACTGGCGCAGAAGCGCAACATCGTCACCGCGCTGCCCGGTCCGCGATCGGCCGAGATGTCGGCGCGCCGCCAGGCCGCGGTGGCGGGTGGCGTCAGCTCGTCGGCACCGGTCTACGCCGCGGACGCCGACGGCGGCGTCATCGTCGACATCGACGGCAATTCGCTGATCGACCTGGGTTCGGGCATCGCCGTCACCAGCGTCGGCGCATCGCACCCCGGTGTCGCCGCGGCAGTGGCCCAGCAGGCCGCCCGCTTCACGCACACCTGTTTCATGATCACCCCGTACGAGGGCTACGTGGAGCTCGCCGAGCGGCTCAACGCCATGACCCCCGGCGATCACGAGAAGCGCACCGCATTCTTCAACTCGGGCTCCGAAGCCGTCGAGAACGCGGTCAAGGTCGCGCGGCTGGCCACCGGCCGGCAGGCCGTCGTCGCCTTCGACCACGCCTACCACGGCCGCACCAACATGACCATGGCCCTGACCGCCAAGGCCATGCCCTACAAGACGCAGTTCGGTCCGTTCGCGCCCGAGATCTACCGCATGCCCGCGTCGTACCCGTACCGCGATGGCCTGACCGGCGAGGCCGCCGCCAAGGCCGCCATCAGCCGCATCGAGACCCAGATCGGCGCCGCGTCGCTCGCCGCGGTCATCATCGAGCCCATCCAGGGTGAGGGCGGCTTCATCGTGCCCGCGCCGGGATTCCTTGCCACCATTGTCGATTGGTGCAAGGCCAACGGCGTCGTGTTCATCGCCGACGAGGTGCAGACGGGCTTCGCCCGCACCGGATCCTGGTTCGCCTCCGACCACGAGGGCATCGTCCCCGACATCATCACCATGGCCAAGGGCATCGCCGGCGGCATGCCGCTGGCCGCCATCACCGGCCGCGCCGACCTGCTGGACGCCGTGCACCCCGGTGGCCTGGGTGGCACGTACGGCGGTAACCCTGTCGCCTGTGCCGCGGCGCTCGCCACGCTCGACGCCATGGCCGAGATGGACCTGCCTGCCCGCGCCCGCGCCATCGAAACCGCGGTCGTGCCCAAGCTGCAGGCCCTGACCGACACCGGAGTGATCGGTGACGTCCGTGGCCGCGGCGCCATGCTGGCCATCGAGATCGTCAAACCGGGTACCAATGAGCCGGATCCGGTTCTCACGAAAGCCATTGCGGCAGAGGCCTTCAAGCGCGGCGTCATCCTTCTGACCTGCGGCTCGTACGGAAACATCATCCGCCTGCTCCCGCCGCTGGTCATCAGCGACGAGCTGCTCGACGAGGGCATCGCCGTCCTGGTAGACATCGTGCGCGAAATGGCGGCAGCCCGATGATCGACCGCACCACGCTGCTGGAGTCCATGCCCACCGAGCTGTGGCTCGGCGGCCTGCAGGTCCCCGCTTCCACTGGAGCGCGGTTCGCCGTGCACGACCCGGCTACGGACGCCGTGCTCATCGAGGTCGCCGACGCCTCGCCCGCCGACGGTGCCCGCGCCCTCGACGACGCGGTCGCCGCGCAGGCATCGTGGGCCGCCACCCCGGCCCGGGAACGCGCCGAAATCCTGCGCCGCGCTTGGGAACTGGTCATGGAGCGTCGCGACGACTTCGCCCTGACCATGACCCTCGAGATGGGCAAGCCCCTGGCCGAGAGCCAGGGTGAGGTCAACTACGGCTGCGAGTTCCTGCGCTGGTTCGCCGAAGAAGCGGTGCGGATCAACGGCCGCTACACGCAGTCGCCCACCGGCACCGGCCGCATCCTGGTCACCAAGCAGCCCGTCGGCCCGACCCTCGCCATCACACCGTGGAACTTCCCGCTGGCCATGGGTACCCGCAAGATCGGCCCGGCGCTGGCTGCCGGTTGCACCATGATCGTCAAGCCCGCGGCCGAGACCCCGCTGACCATGCTGCTGCTGGGCCAGGTGTTCGCCGACGCCGGCCTGCCCGCCGGCGTGCTGTCGATCCTGCCGACCACCGATGCCGCCGGTCTGACCGGCCCGCTGCTGACGGACCCGCGGCTGCGCAAGCTGACGTTCACCGGCTCGACCGGTGTCGGACGAAAGCTGTTGGCACAGTCCGCAGACCGGGTGCTGCGCACCTCGATGGAACTCGGCGGCAACGCCCCGTTCGTGGTGTTCGACGACGCCGACCTGGACGCCGCGATCGACGGTGCCATGGCCGCCAAGATGCGCAACATGGGTGAGGCATGTACCGCCGCCAACCGCATCCACGTCGACAACGCGGTCCGTGCCGAGTTCACCGAGAAGCTCGCCGCCCGCATGGCGGCACTGGCCACCGGCCCGGGCGACCAGGCGGGCAGCCAGGTCGGTCCGCTGATCACCGCCAAGCAGCGGGCGACGGTCGACGAGCTGGTGCAGGACGCCGTCAACAAGGGCGCGACGGTGGCCACCGGCGGCAAACCCGTTGAAGGCGAAGGCTTCTTCTATCCGCCGACGGTGCTCGCCGACGTGTCGACCGACGCCCGCCTCCTGCGCGAGGAGATTTTCGGACCGGTCGCCGCGATCATCGGATTCGACGGCGAACAGGCCGGCATCGATGCCGCCAACGACACCGAATACGGCCTGGCCGCGTACGTCTACACGCAGGGCCTGGACCGGGCACTGCGGGTCGCCGAGGCAGTCGAGGCCGGCATGGTGGGCGTCAACCGCGGCGTCATCTCCGACGTGGCCGCGCCGTTCGGCGGTATCAAGGAATCCGGCATCGGCCGTGAAGCCGGCAGCGAGGGCATCGAGGAGTACCTCGAGACCAAGTACATCGCCCTTCAGTAGTTGCGCCGCAACAACTTTCCCCTCTCCCTCCACACACAGACATCCAATTAAATAGACCGGAGTAGTCCTCCCATGCAGAATTCCGCTGCCCGGGTGTCTTTCGACGCCGACGGGCTGAACAACCACGCCCAAATCCAGTGGCCCGGGCATCCGCCGTTCCTGGCCGACGTCTGCGCGATGTTCGAGTCCTTCGGCCTGCGCGTCGCCTCGTACCACCACTCCGACGATGCCGGGCACTGCTACGAGTTCGGCGATCTCTCGCTGTCCGAGGCGACACGTGACCTGGTCGCGCAGGCCTGTGAGGCCGCCATCGCGGGGCGCTGGAGCGTCGACCGGTACGCGATGCTCATCGTCGCGGCCGGCATCGACTGGCGCCGCGCGGTGCTGATCCGCGCGGCGTGCCGGTTCCTCCGGCAGACGGGCCTGGGATTCTCCGAGGACTACATCATCGAATCCCTGGTCGCCGCAACCGGTTTCGTGAACGCATTGCTGGCGCTGTTCGACGCCCGGTTCAACCCGGACGCCACCGCTGACGTCGAGCAGGCGGATCGAGAGGTCGCCGGTCTCGTGGATGCCGCCACCTCGCTGGACGACGACCGGATCCGGCGGGCACTGCACGCCTTCGTGGCGGCGACACTGCGCACCAACTGGTTCCAGGTCGGCGCCGACGGCCTACCCAAGGACTACGTGTCGTTCAAGATCGACTCGGCGCGCCTGTCGATCACCGGACCTGTTGTGCCCTACCGCGAAATCTTCGTGCACTCCGACACCGTCGAGGGTGTGCATCTGCGCAGCGGCGCGATCGCCCGCGGCGGCCTGCGCTGGTCCAACCGGGCCGAGGACTTCCGTACCGAGGTCATGGGCCTGATGAAGACGCAGGCCGTGAAGAACGCCCCGATCGTGCCGACCGGCGCCAAGGGCGCCTTCGTCTTGCGTTCTGCCACTGTCGATCCCGCGGACGGCTACCGCACCTTCATCCGCGGCCTGCTCGACGTCACCGACAACATCGTCGACGGCACCGTCCGCCATCCCGACTGCACCGTGTGCCCCGACGGCGACGACGCCTACCTCGTCGTGGCCGCCGACAAGGGCACCGCCACGTTCTCGGACCTGGCCAATTCCATTGCCGCCGAATACGACTTCTGGCTGGGCGACGCCTTCGCCTCGGGCGGGTCGGCCGGGTACGACCACAAGGCCATGGGCATCACCGCCCGCGGTGCGTGGTTGTCGGTGCGGCGGCACTTCGCCGAGGCCGGCCATGACATCGACGTCGAACCGTTCACCGTGGCCGGCATCGGCGACATGTCGGGTGATGTGTTCGGCAACGGAATGCTGTTGTCCCGCAACATCAAACTGGTCGCCGCGTTCGACCACCGGCACATCTTCCTGGATCCGAATCCGGATACGGAGACCTCGTACGCCGAGCGCGACCGCCTCTTCCGGCTCCCCCGATCCAGCTGGCAGGACTACGACCCGGCGCTGATCTCGTCGGGCGGCGGCGTGTGGTCACGCACCGCCAAGTCGATTCCGCTGTCGGATCAGGTCCGGGCCCGCCTGGGCATCACAGCCGCCGAATGCACGCCCGACGAGCTGATCAGCGCGGTGCTGCGGGCACCGGTCGATCTGCTGTGGAACGGCGGCGTCGGCACGTATGTTCGCGCCGATGACGAGACCGACGCCGACGCCCAGGACAAGGCGAACGACCGTGTACGGGTCACCGCATCGCAGTTGCGCTGCAAGGTGATCGGCGAGGGCGGCAACCTCGGGCTGACGCAACAGGCCCGGATCGCGTTCGCGCTTCGCGGCGGCCGGGTCAACGCCGACTTCATCGACAACGCCGCCGGGGTCGCCACCTCCGACCTCGAGGTCAACCTCAAGATCGCACTGGACTCCGGCACCATCGCCACCGCCCGACGCAATGCGCTGCTCGCCGGTGCCACCGACGACGTCGCCGCACGGGTCCTGGCCGACAACGCCGACCAGATCCTCGCGATCAGCATGGCTGCCGCCGAGGCCGGCTCACTGTTGGAGCGGCACGTCCGGCTCATCGGCAACCTACAGGACGTGGCCGGCGTCGACCCCGATGTCGAGGGACTGCCGTCGAAGCAGGAACTGGATCGCCGCCGTCTCGTCGGACTCGGGCTCACCCGTCCCGAAATCGCCGTGCTACTGGCACAATCCAAGAATCTGGTGTCGCAGGAGCTGTTGGCCTCCGACGTGCCGGATCACGAGATGTTCGTCGGCCGCCTGGTGCAGTACTTCCCGGCCGGCATCGCCGAGCACGTCCGGGCAGAGATCGCGAACCACCCGCTGCGGCGCGAGATCGTCGCGACCTCGGTCGCCGGTGAGCTGATCAACCGCGTCGGTCCCGGCACCATCTACCGCATGCAGGAGCGACTATCGGTGAGTACGGCCGACGTGGCGATGGCATACGCGACGGTGCGCGACATCCTCGATCTCGACAACCTGTGGTCCGAGGTGCTGACCGGTAAGACCGATGAGAGCGGGCGCATCCAGGCGCTGCTGGAGATCCGGGAACTGCTTGAGCACCTGACGTCGTGGGTGGTGCGCAACGGCGCGGGCAACCGCGACCGGGTGAGCGCCGCGGTCAGCCGGTTGATGGCGGTCAGCTCTTCTTGAGCTCCTCGGCGAGCATCACGATGATGCCGCTGGGCCCACGGACATACGTGAGCTTGTAGATGTCTTCGTAGGTCGCCACGCCGCGCAGCGGATGGCAGCCGTGCCGCGCGGCGATCTCGAGGGCAGCGTCGATGTCGTCGACCGAGAACGCGACGCGGTGCATGCCGATGACGTTGGGCAGAATGGGCTCCGACTCGATGGCCTCGGGATGGATGTACTCGAAGAGCTCGATGCGGCCGTGACCGCCCGGCGTCTCGAGCATCGCGATGTTGGCGTGGTTACCGTCGAGACCCACCGCGGTTTCGGTCCATTCGCCGCTGACCGTGGCACGGCCGACCACCGTCAGCCCCAGGTCGGTAAAGAACGCGATGGTCGCGTCGAGATCGCGCACGGCGATGCCGACGTTCTCGAGTTTGATGGCCATGCGGACGATGGTACCGAGTCGGACCGAGCCTCACCGGTCGGCTTCTAGCCCGTGACCCTGCCCTTGCACTGCTCGTCACGCCAGTTCTGCCAGAGCACGTTGGCAATGGTCGGAGGACCAGCCATGAATCTCATGGTGATGAATTCATCGGTTCCGGGCTTGATCCATGAGTACGGGCCGCCGGTGTAAATGGTGCACTGCTGCCATCCTTTACGCAGCAGACCGCCATCGGCCACCGCAAATATCGTGTTTCGGATCGGGATGTCTTTCCGCGAGTCCAGGCGGTCGCCCTTGTAGCCCCATGCCTCACGTGACGAGGTCTTGCTGTAGCTGCTCTGAACTAGCCAGGTAGCCGCCGGCATGTCGATCCCGAGCAACTTCGACTTGTTGTCCCGGGTGGTGGTCGTCGGGGTCGATGACGCCGACCGCCGTTTCTCCAGATTCTCACGAACCGTTTCGCTGGCGATCCGGTCGGTCTCCACGACACAGCCCGTCAGCACCACGGGGCCGACGATGGCGGCCAAAGCGAGTGCAGCAAAGCGACTCTTGATGGCTCCTCCTGACGTAGGTGACTGAATCAAGAGGTTAGGAGCAAATCTTGCCGATGGGAAGGGGCACCAACAGGGCTGCTACTCGCCCATCGCCGCCGGCTGGTGCTGCGTGATGCAGTGGATGCCGCCGCCGCGCTCGAACAGCGGCCGCGCGTCGACGCTGACCACGCGCCGGCCGGGATACTGCTCGGCCAGGATCGCCGCCGCGTCGGCGTCGCGCGGATCACCGAACGCGCACGCGATGACGCCGCCGTTGACCACCAGGTGGTTGATGTAGCTGTAGTCGACGTAGCCCTCGGCATCGGTCAGCAGGTCCGGTGCGGGAAGTTCGATGATCTCCCACGGCCGGCCCGCGGCGTCACAGGTCTCGGCGAGGGCCTCGCGAATCTCCTTGCACACCAGGTGGTCCGGATGCACATCGGAGCGCTGCGCATGCAGCAGCAGGCGCCCCGGTGACGTGATGGCCGCGACGATGTCGACGTGTCCGCGGGTGCCGAAGCGCTCCGAGTCGCGTGTCAGACCACGCGGCAACCACACGGCGTGGGTGGCGCCGAGGGTGCGGGCCAGTTCGGCCTCGATGTCGGCCTTGGTGGCGCCGGGATTGCGGCCGGGGTCGAGTTGGACGGTCTCGGTGACCAGCACCGTGCCCTGCCCGTCGACCTGGATACCGCCGCCCTCGTTGACCAACGCCGAACTGATCACCGGAACGCCGGCCCAACCAGCCACGGCGGCACCGATTTTCGCGTCACGATCCCAGCGTGCCCAGTCCTGGCCGCCCCAGCCGTTGAACACCCAGTCCACCGCGGCCACCGAACCGTCGGCGGCGTGCACGAAGGTCGGGCCGATGTCGCGCATCCAGGCGTCGTTGAGCGGCGCCTCGACGATGTCGACCTCGGCGGACAGATACCGCCGCGCGGCAGCCGTCTCCGCGGGGTCAACCACGACGGTCACCGGCTCGAACTCCAGCACCGCGTGGGCCACGGCAGCCCATGTCGAGCGCGCCTCGTGGTGTTCGGTTTCGTTGTCCCCCAAGGAATATCCTTCGGACGGGAACGCCATCCACACCCGGTCCTGTGGTGCGCTCTCCGCAGGCATCACGTAGTTCGTCATTTCACCACCGCGGTGGCCTCGTGGCCGGCGCCGTACGGACGTTGCGCGTCGACCGGTGCGGTCAGCGCGCCGTAGCTCTCGGGCCGGCGGGTCAGCAGGAACGGGAACAGCTCCAGCCAGTCGCGGCGCTGGTCGAGGTCCAGATCGGCGACCAGCACCGCCTCCTCGTCGCGCGGCGCCTGCACCAGCACCCGGCCATAGGGGTCGGAGATGAACGACGAGCCGTAGAAGGTCACGGTGCCCTCGTCGCCAATTCGGTTGGGCACCACCATGAAAAGGCCGCTGTTGATGCCGTTGGCGACGATGACCTGCTGCCACAGCGGCTGCGTGTCGAACGCCGGGAAGACCGGTTCGGATCCGATGGCCGTCGGGTAGACGACGATCTCCGCACCGCCGAGCGAGTAGTTGCGAGCCACCTCGGGGAACCATTCGTCCCAGCACGTCGGCATTCCGAGCTTGGCGCCGAGTCCCTCCGGCTCGTAGACCGGGTACGGGTTGCCCTCGGCAGGACCGGCCCGGAAGTAGGTGTCCTCGTAGTAGCCCGCCGAGATCGGGATGTGCATCTTGCGGGTCCGGCCGGCGAGCTCGCCCGACGGGGAGACCAGGATCGCCGTGTTGAAGCCCAAACCGTCTGCCGCCGGCGACTTTTCGTAAAGCGACGCGTGCACGAAGATGCCGTTGGCGCGGGCCGCCTCGGCGGCGAGTGCGAACGTCGGTCCGTCGAGGAGATCTTCGGCGGTATCCCCCGGGTTCGGGCCGGCCGGGGTGTCGGCGGGATACCGCAGCAGGGTGATCTCCGGCAGGCAGACCAGCGCGGCGCCCTCTCCGGCCGCGCGGTCGATGCCGTCACGCAGCACCTTGGCGAGCTCATCGGCATCGGGACGCCAGCGGTGCTGCACCAGGCCGACCCGCACCGGCGGGCGCGTCGACTCGGTGCTGCGGGACAGCGACTCGGGTGCGGTGGCGGTCAGGGTGATCATCAGCTGGACTCCTAAAACGAATTTGATTCGTTTTATTGTGGCCCCACTTACCCGTGCTTGTAAAGAGGTAGTAGAAAGATTCCATGGGCCGCCCCTCCAAACCGCTGCTATCCACGGATCGCATCGCCAATGCAGCAATGGATTTGGTCAACAAGACCGGCGGCTTCACCGTGCCTGAACTGGCCCGGGCCCTCAAGGTCAGCCCGTCATCGCTGTACAACCACGTCGCCGGACGGGAACAGATCGTCGAACTCCTGCGCGAGCGGGCCATGTCCGACGTCGCGCTGCCCGCCGACGACCCGCAGCGGCCGTGGACCGACGTCGTCGCCGACATCATGCGGTCCTACCGCCAGAGCTATGCCCGCTACCCGCGGCTCATTCCCCTACTGACCTCGCACGCGGTGAACAGCGACCACGCCCTCACCATGTACAACGTGCTGGCCGTCGCGTTCGACCGGGCCGGGTTCGATCCCGCGGACACGTTGCGGGCCATCACCCTGATCGACTCGTTCGTGCTGGGCTCGGCGCTCGATGTCGCCGCGCCCGACGAACCGTGGCAGGCCGGCGCCGATGTCGCACCGGAATTCGCGGCCGCACTGGCCACCGGCACCACCAAACCCGAACGCGCCGATGACGCCTTCGAATTCGGCGTCAGAGTGCTACTCCGCGGACTGGCGGCGGTCCCGTCGGCCGAGTGATTACTCGGCCGCGTCGCCCTCGGGCTTGCTCTCGCCGTCGGTGGCCTTGTCCCCGTCCTCAGCTTCCGCCTCGGTCTTCGGCAGAACCGCATCCAGCGCCGCACCGGTGATCCGGCGGAACGCGCGGCGCGGCTTCTTGGCGTCGAGGATCGCGACCTCGAGCGTCGCTGCCCCCAGCACGCGATCGCCGGCCCCGGCGTGCAGCGCGTCGACGGCGATCTTCACCGCGTCGGCCAGGCTCGCGTTCTCCTGGTAGGAGTCGTTGAGCGCGGCGATGATCGGCTCGGTCGTACCACCCATGACGACGAAATGCGGCTCGTCGGCGATCGACCCGTCGTAGGTGATCCGGTACAGCTCAGGAGCTTTCGTCTCGCCGTGATGCGCGACCTCGGCGACACACAGCTCGACCTCGTAGGGCTTGGCCTGCTCGGTGAAGATGGTGCCGAGGGTCTGGGCGTAGACGTTGGCCAACTGGCGGCCGGTGACGTCGCGCCGGTCGTAGGCGTAGCCACGGGTGTCGGCGAACTGGATGCCGCCGCGACGCAGGTTGTCGAACTCGTTGAACCGGCCGACCGCCGCGAAACCGACGCGGTCATACAGCTCGCTGACCTTCTGGAGCGAGCGCGACGGGTTCTCCGCCACGAACAGCACGCCCCCGTCGTAAGCCAGGACAACCACGCTGCGACCCCGCGAAATGCCTTTGCGCGCAAGCTCGGAACGTTCCCGCATCGCCTGTTCGGGCGAGATGAAATACGGAAAGCTCATCAGGCATTACCTCTCGCGCGGGTCCGGTTGGCGATGACTTCCCGGGCCAGCGCGGCGATACGCTCCTCGGTGACCTCTTCGGCGCCCTCGGCACCGATCAGTACCGCGGTCGGATAGATGCCACGTGTCAGATCCGGTCCGCCGGTGGCCGAATCGTCGTCGGCAGCGTCGTACAGCGACTCGATGGCGACCTTGAGCGCCGAATCGGCGTCGGTCACATGCGAATACAGCTTCTTGATCGACGACTTGGCGAACAGCGAGCCCGAGCCCACCGACTGGTAGCCCTCTTCCTCGATGTTCCAGCCGCCGGCGGCGTCGAACGAGACGATGCGGCCCGCATTGCCCGGGTCGGAGTCGTCGAGGTCGTAACCCACCAGCAGCGGCAGCGCCACGAAGCCCTGCAGGGCCGCGCCGAGATTGCCGCGGACCATGATGGCCAGCCGGTTGACCTTGCCACGGAACGTCAGCGGCACGCCTTCGAGCTTCTCGTAATGCTCGAGTTCGACGGCGTACAGCCGCGCGAACTCCACCGCGATGGCCGCGGTGCCGGCGATACCGGTCGCGGTGTAGTCGTCGGCGATGTGCACCTTCTGCACGTCACGGCTGGCGATCATGTTGCCCTGCGTGGCGCGCCGGTCGCCCGCGATCAGCACACCACCGGGGTACTTGATCGCGACGATCGTCGTGCCGTGGGGCAGGTCCGCACCAGAGGCCACAGCATCCCCCACCACCGGCAGCAGGTGGGGCGCCTGCCGGCTGAGAAAGTCCGAAAACGAGGACAGGTTCAGGTGGGGTGAGGTGACATCCAGTCGATCAGAGAAAGGCCCGAACGCTGCCGTCACTGGCCGCCCTTTTGGACGTATGCGCGCACGAAGTCCTCAGCGTTCTCTTCCAGCACGTCGTCGATCTCGTCGAGCAGGTCGTCGGTGTCCTCAGCGAGCTTCTCGCGACGTTCCTGACCTGCGGCAGACGGGCCGGAGAGGTCGTCGTCCTCGCCGCCGCCGCCACCGCGCTTGGTCTGTTCCTGAGCCATCGCCGCCTCCTGATTGCTCGATTCTCTGACTTCACACTACCGGTCCGCGCCCGGGTTCCCCGGGAACACAAGCGTTTACGTCGTGAGCTGTTCCACCAACTCGACCGCGCTGTCCACTGAATCGAGCAACGCACCGACGTGGGCCTTGCTTCCGCGCAGCGGTTCCAGCGTCGGAATCCGCACCAGCGACTCGCCGCCGAGGTCGAAGATCACCGAGTCCCAGCTGGCCGCGGCGATGTCCGCACCGAACCGGCGCAGGCACTCGCCACGGAAGTAGGCCCGGGTGTCGGTGGGCGGGTTCTCCACCGCGTCGAGCACCTGCTGCTCGGTGACCAGACGCTTCATCGAGCCGCGCGCCACCAGGCGGTTGTACAGGCCCTTGTCCAGCCGGACATCGGAGTACTGCAGGTCGACCAGGTGCAGGCGCGGGGCGTTCCAGCTCAGGTTCTCCCGCTGGCGGAAGCCCTCCAGCAGGCGCAGCTTGGCCGGCCAGTCCAGGAGGTCGGCGCATTCCATCGGATCGCGTTCCAGCAGGTCCAGCACGTGGGCCCAGGTCTCCAGGACGTGGTCCGCGCGCGGGTCCGGATCGCGGCGTTCCTGCAGCTTGGCCACCCGGTCCAGGTAGATGCGTTGCAGCGCAAGGCCGGTCAGCTCGCGGCCGTCGGCCAGGGCCACGGTCGCGCGCA
The DNA here is from genome assembly GCF_045311035.1 of Mycobacterium sp. SMC-13. Lineage (NCBI taxonomy): Bacteria > Bacillati > Actinomycetota > Actinomycetes > Mycobacteriales > Mycobacteriaceae > Mycobacterium > Mycobacterium sp. SMC-13. The sequence goes on along the minus strand of NZ_JBJIAI010000011.1, from coordinate 11,416 downwards.
GCGACGGGTCCCGGCTGATGACGTGCACCGCGTGCACCGGGCGCGCCAGCGCCAGGTCGGACAGGTCGATGCCCTCGGCCGGCCCGAACTCGATGAGGTCGAGCACCAGCGACGTGGTGCCCACCTTGAGGTACGTCGAGGTCTCGGCCAGGTTGGCGTCACCGATGATGACGTGCAGCCGGCGGTACTTGTCGGCGTCGGCGTGCGGCTCGTCGCGGGTGTTGATGATGCCGCGCTTGAGCGTCGTCTCGAGCCCGACCTCGACCTCGATGTAGTCGGCACGCTGCGTCAGCTGGAATCCCGGCTCGTCCCCCGACTGCCCGATGCCGACCCGGCCGGAACCCGTCACGACCTGGCGGGACACGAAGAACGGCGTCAGCCCGGCGATCACCGAGTTGAACGGCGTCTGCCGGCTCATCAGATAGTTCTCGTGCGTGCCGTACGACGCGCCCTTGCCGTCGACGTTGTTCTTGTACAGCTGCAGCCTGGCCGCGCCCGGGACGCTGGCGACGTAGCGGGCCGCGGCCTCCATGACGCGTTCGCCGGCCTTGTCCCAGATGACCGCGTCCATCGGGTCGGTGACCTCGGGAGCGGAGTACTCCGGGTGGGCGTGGTCGACGTACAGGCGGGCGCCGTTGGTGAGGATCATGTTGGCCGCGCCGATCTCGTCGGCGTCGACGATCGGGGCCGGGCCCGTGGAGCGGCTCAGGTCGAAGCCACGCGCGTCGCGCAGCGGGGACTCGACCTCGTAGTCCCACCGCGTGCGCTTGGCCCGCTGGATGCCGCTGGCCGCCGCGTACGCCAGCACCGCCTGGGTGGACGTGAGGATCGGGTTCGCGGTCGGATCAGACGGCGACGAAATGCCGTATTCGACCTCAGTTCCGATGATCCGTTGCATGCCGCCAAGACTAGACGGCTGTCGATACGCGACGATTAGCCGCATGACCACATCACCGGCAGACCGGGTCGCCGCCGAGACCTGGTTTCTGCGGCGCGGGCTGCCCGCGGTGCTGCGTCCAGGGGCGCTGGTGCGACGGCTGTGGCAACGCTCGGCCCCGGCGCTGGCCGCGTTCGCGGTGTTCATGGCCAACTCGATCCTCGTCACCGCCGTCACCGGAAAACACACCATCAACATCGAGGGCCAGCCCACCCGGACCGAATGGTTCGTCCTGGCATTGCTCCTGCTGGTGGCGCCGGTGGCCGCGCTGGCGGGCTGGCTGGTGTCGCGCATCGCGTCGTGGCGCAATCGTGCCGGCGTGGCCGTGGTGTCGGTGGCCGTGTGCGCCGTCGGCGCGGTGCTGGGTGGTCCCGGTCCGAAAGTCGGCGGCAATCTGATCTACGTCGGGGTGATCGTCGCCGTCATCCTGATCTGTACCGCGACCGGAATCGGCTCGATCCTGGGCTGGGCCCTGGACACCACGGCGCACAACCTGACACTCGTGGGCAGCCTCTTCGTGCGCGCCCTACCGATCATGCTGTTGACGGTGCTGGTGTTCTTCAACACCTACGTCTGGCTGATGGCAGCCATCATCAGCCGGGCCCGGCTGTGGTCCGCGCTGGGCTTTCTGTCGCTCATCGCCGTGGCATTCGTCATCGCGACCACCATCGACCGGGTCCGGCCGATCCTGACGGCGTCGGCGCCTGACGCCCCCGAGGCCCAGGACGCGGTACTGGCCGACACCCCGTTCGTGCACCTGCCCGCGCCCGCGCACCGAATCCCGTTGTCGCGCATCGAACGTGTCAACGTCGTGTTCGTCCTGGCCATGTCGCAGGTGCTGCAACTGCTGATCGTCGCGCTGGTGACGGCCTTCATCTTCCTGGTGCTCGGCCTGATCCTCATCAGCCCGAAGCTGCTGGCGGAATGGACGCGGGGCAACGGCTCGCCCGACGGCACCATCTTCGGCATGACACTGCCCATTCCGGAGTCACTGATCCAGACGACGCTCTTCCTGGGCGCCCTGACCTTCATGTACATCACGGCGCGCACCACGACCGATGCCGAGTACCGCGCCGAGTTCGTCGACCCACAGGTCGACAGCCTGCGCCGCCGGCTCGACGCACGGGACCGCTACCTCGCCGACCTCAGACATGCGTGAGGCCGTGTGCGCAATTCCGGAGTATTGCGCGCACGGCCCCCACACCTGCTGTCCTGTTACAGGTACTGCCCCAGGTTGCTCTCGGTATCGATGGCCCGGCTGGCCGACGAACTCTTGCCGGTGACCAGCGTGCGGATGTAGACGATCCGCTCGCCCTTCTTGCCCGAAATCCGTGCCCAGTCATCGGGATTGGTGGTGTTGGGCAGGTCCTCGTTCTCGGCGAACTCGTCGACGATGGAGTCCAGCAGATGCTGCACCCGCAGACCGCGCTGCCCGGTTTCCAGCACCGACTTGATCGCGTACTTCTTGGCCCGGTCCACGACGTTCTGGATCATGGCACCGGAGTTGAAGTCCTTGAAGTACATGACCTCCTTGTCGCCGTTGGCGTAGGTGACCTCGAGGAAGCGGTTGTCGTCGATCTCGGCGTACATCCGGTCCACGATCTTCTCGATCATGGCCTTGATGGTCAGCGCGCGATCGCCGTTGAACTCGGCGAGGTCGTCGGCGTGCACCGGCAGTTCCTCGGTGAGGTACTTCGAGAAGATGTCCTGCGCCGCTTCGGCGTCCGGCCGCTCGATCTTGATCTTCACGTCCAGGCGGCCGGGCCGCAGGATGGCCGGGTCGATCATGTCCTCGCGGTTGGAGGCGCCGATGACGATGACGTTCTCCAGGCCTTCGACACCGTCGATCTCACTGAGAAGCTGTGGCACCACGGTGGTTTCGACGTCGGAGCTGACGCCGGTGCCACGGGTACGGAAGATCGAGTCCATCTCGTCGAAGAACACGATCACCGGGGTGCCCTCGGAGGCCTTCTCGCGAGCCCGCTGGAAGATCAGGCGGATGTGCCGCTCGGTCTCGCCGACGAACTTGTTGAGCAGCTCGGGACCCTTGATGTTCAGGAAGTAACTCTTCGCTTCCCGGGCGTCGTCGCCGCGCAGCTCGGCCATCTTCTTCGCCAGCGAGTTGGCGACGGCCTTCGCGATGAGCGTCTTGCCGCAACCAGGAGGGCCGTACAGCAGCACGCCCTTCGGCGGCCGCAGCGCGTACTCCCGGTACAGGTCCTTGTGCAGGAACGGCAGCTCGACGGCGTCGCGGATCAACTCGATCTGCCGCGTCAGGCCACCGATGTCGCTGTAGGCGACGTCGGGCACCTCTTCGAGGACCAGGTCCTCGACCTCGGCCTTGGGGATGCGCTCGAAGGCGTACCCGGCCTTGCTGTCGACCAGCAGCGAGTCGCCCGGGCGGAGCTTGCGCGCCCGCTCGTCGGCCAGGTCGTCGACGCCCTCGAGCACCTCGGCGACCTCGGGGTCGAGGAATTCGAGCGCGATCAGCGGCTCGGCGAGCCAGACGATGCGCTCCTCGTCGGCATGGCCGACGACGAGGGCACGCTTCCCGTCGTTCAGGATTTCGCGCAGGGTGCTGATCTCGCCGACCGACTCGAACGAGCCGGCCTCGACCACTGTCAGCGCCTCGTTGAGGCGGACGGTCTGGCCCTGCTTGAGTTCGGACACCTCGATGTTCGGCGACACCGACAGCCGCATCTTGCGGCCGGAGGTGAAGACGTCGACGGTGTCGTCGTCGTGGGTGAGCAGCAGGACGCCGTACCCGCTGGGCGGCTGCCCCAGCCGATCGACTTCCTCACGGAGCGCCAGCAACTGCTGCCGCGCCTCTTTGAGCGTGTCCATCAACTTGCCGTTGCGGGTCGTCAGCGAATCGATGCGGGCTTCGAGTTGCTGCACGTCACGCGGTCCGCGATGCGTCGCGGCCGCGTTCGTGAGCTGCTCTCGCAGCGCCGCCGTCTCGCTGCGAAGCCGCGCCAACTCGGCGGCATCGGTGCTGGACATGGGGTTCTGACGAGATGTGCCCGGGCTGCCGAAGGCGTCCGGGCGATCCATTTCAGACATCTTGCTGCTCCTTTCCCACACCGGAAGTTGGTGCGGCGGATACCTCAACGCTACCGGCGATCTGCCGATCGTGGGCGTCGAAGGAATTGCGACACACGGGTGTCCCTCTGACCGCGCTGTTAACCTCATACCCGAGTCGGGCTCATCGAAAGGACCGCAGTGATCGTCAAATCCCTCGTCACCGGCATCGCAGCCACCGCCCTCGTCGGCGCCGCAGCAGTCGGTACGACCGTGGCTTCGCAGACGGCCATCCCGACCACCGGCACGTCGACCGCGGTCGCGCCGGTCGTCCGCCAGGTCCCGCTGCCGCAGGCGCCCGCGCCGGGCCTGCAGTCGTCGCTGGTCTCGACGCTCAACGGGCTGACGGCCGCCGGGAGCTTCGCCGGGTCGAAGGGCAGCTACATCCAGGGTGGCGTCGGACGGCTCGAGGCGATCACCGCCGACCGGGCCTACAGCAACGCCGTGAAGCAGGGCGTGTTCCCCCTGAGCTTCGCCGTTGCCGACATCGATGACCTCGGAGACGGCACCGCGACGGCCAACGTCACCGCCACCGCCGCCACCGGTGCCACCGCATCGCAGCCGCTGACCTTCGTCGCCGGCCCCAGCCCCACCGGCTGGCAACTGTCCAAGGGGTCGGCCATGGCCCTGCTGTCGTCGGTGAAGTAGGCGCCAGGACCAGCCCGGTGAATCCGACCCGAGGAACCCTGATCGCCGTCGTCGTGGCGGCGATCGGGTTGGCCGGGTGCAGTGAACACGTCGAGCCGCCGGCCGACCCGATGCCCCGTTCACTGCTGACCACCGACGCCAAGGCGCCCGAGGCAGCGCCGCTGCCGCCGCCGGACGCGATCACCGCCGTGCTGTACAAGATCGCCGACCCCGCGGTGCCGTCGGCACAAAAGATCGGACTGATCCAATACGGCACCGCCGAGGATCAGGCCGGGCTGGACAACTTCACCAGGGCGCTGCGCGACAACGGCTTCAATCCGATGAACGTGACGGCGACGGACCTGCTGTGGTCGGCCGGGCAGCCGGGCGACATCATCGCCACGATCACCATCAGCTCGGTCGCCGCGCCGGACAACAAGTTCACGTTCCCCATGGAGTTCAGTCCCATCCGGGACGCCTGGCAGCTGAACCGGCAAACCGCCAATCTGCTGCTCAAGCTGGGGCAGCCGGGCGGGCCGGGCGCCTCGGTCGCTCCGGGTGCTACGGGCGCTCCGGGTGCTCCGCCGACACCTGGCCGCTGAGCCGTTCATGTGGGTCGGGTGGCTGGAATTCGACCTGTTGCTGGGCGATGTGTACTCGCTGAAAGAGAAGCGCTCGGTGATCCGGCCGATCATCGCCGAACTGCAGCGCAAGTTCTACGTGTCCGCGGCCGAGAGCGGCAATCAGGATCTGCACCGGCGGGCGGCCATCGGGGTGTCCGTCGTCGCGGCTGACCGCCATCACGTCGTCGAGGTTCTCGATGCCGCCGAACGCCAGGTCGCGGGCCGCCCGGAGATCGAACTGCTGTCCGTGCGGCGCGGCCTCGCCAACAGCGAGGACTAGATGTTGCGCTTGCGCCGCAGCGGCTGCGGCGTCACCGCACCCGGTGCGAGACGGCGCGCGCTGATCAGGAACGCGGTGTGGCCCCGCATCGAGTGCTGCGGGCGCACCGCGAGTCCGACGACGTCCCAGCCGCGCTGCAGCGACTCCCACGACCGCGGTTCGGTCCAGCACTGCTGCTCACGCAGCGCCTCGACGGTCTTCGACAACTGCGTGACGGTCGCGACGTAGACGATCAGCACGCCGCCCGGGACCAGCGCCTTCGACACCGTCTCCAGCACGTCCCACGGCGCGAGCATGTCGAGCACGACGCGGTCGACCTCGCCGCCGTCGTAGTCGTTGAGATCGGCGATGACGAGGTTCCAGTTCTCCGGCCGCTCGCCGAAGAAGGTCTCGACGTTGCGCACTGCGTGCACGGCATGGTCGTCGCGCACCTCGTAGGACGTCACCGAACCGCCCGGGCCGACGGCGCGCAGCAGCGAACACGTCAGCGCACCGGAACCGGCGCCGGCCTCCAAAACTCTTGCCCCCGGGAAGATGTCGCCCTCGTGCACGATCTGCGCGGCGTCCTTGGGGTAGATGACCTGCGCACCGCGCGGCATCGAGAGGACGTAGTCGATCAGCAGCGGGCGCAGCACCAGGAACGGGTCACCGTTGGTGGATTTCACGACGCTGCCCTCGGGCTGGTCGATCACCGAATCGTGGGCGATGATGCCGCGATGGGTGTGGAATTCCCCACCTGTCGCCAGCACCATCGTGTAGTGCCGGCCTTTGGCATCGGTCAGTTGGACGCGGTCGCCGACGGTGAAGGGTCCGGTGATTCTCACCGGGCCAGCCTGCCAGCCGACCCGTCCCGGCAGTCGGCCGGGGTTCGGCAACTTTGTCGTGGCCCCCACTTAAGCTGCTGGCATGAGTACCGCCATCGAGGAGCCGAAGGCGGATCGCGCATGACCGCCACCGTCCCCACCCGGCGGCCGGCGCTGTCGCCGTCGCGCGCCGGCGACTTCAAACAGTGCCCCCTGCTCTACCGGTTCCGGGCCATCGACCGGCTGCCGGAGCCACCGTCGACCGCGCAGTTGCGGGGCTCGCTGGTGCACGCCGCCTTGGAGCAGCTGTACGCACTGCCCGCCACCGACCGGGTGCCGGCGACCGCGCTGTCCCTGGTCACGCCGGCGTGGGACGCCGTGGTCGCGGAGAAGCCCGAGCTGGCCGAGGAGATCGCACCCGAACTGCGGGAGACGCTGCTCAAAGAGGCGCGGGCCCTGCTGTCGGGGTACTACCGGCTCGAGGATCCGACGCGCTTCGACCCGCAGAGCTGTGAACAACGCGTCGAGGTCGAGCTGTCCGACGGCACCCTGCTGCGCGGCTTCGTCGACCGGATCGACGTCGCGCCGACCGGTGAGCTGCGGGTCGTCGACTACAAGACCGGGAAGGCCCCGCCGGAGGCGCGCGCACTGGCCGAGTTCAAGGCCATGTTCCAGATGAAGTTCTATGCCGTGGCCCTGCTCCGGCTGCGCGGCGTGGTGCCGGCGCGGCTGCGGTTGCTGTACCTGGCCGACGGCCAGGTCCTCGACTACAGCCCCGACCTGGCCGAGTTGGAGCGGTTCGAGAAGACCCTGATGGCCATCTGGCACGCCATCCAGAAGTCGGGCGAGACCGGTGACTTCCGGCCCAACCCGTCCAAGCTATGTTCCTGGTGCACGCACCAAGACCTGTGCCCCGCATTCGGCGGCACTCCCCCGCCCTATCCGGGCTGGCCCGACAGTTTCGGAATCGCATGATCGACTGCTACTACCGTCGGCTCGACGCCGACGGTGATGTTCAACGCTTCGAATCGACCGAAGGCACCGGCAGCAACTGGGATTCGAGCATTCAGCACGGGTCGCCGCCCCTGGCGCTGCTGACCAAGTCGATCGAGGAGCTCGCCACCGGCAGCGGCATGCAGGTCGGCCGGCTGACTCTCGACATCCTCGGCGCCATTCCCGTTGCGCCGGTTGCGGTTCGGGCGTGGGTGTCGCGGCCTGGTTCGCGGATCTGCATGATGACCGCGGAGATGACGGCCGCGCAGCGCGACGGTTCCGAACGTGCGGTGGCGCGGATGTCGGCCTGGTTGTTGGCGACGACCGACACACGGGACGCCGCCCTGGACCGCTACCCGCCGATGAAGCGGTTGCCCGACACCGGTTTCCGGCATCACTGGCAGGGCCGGCCCGGCTATCTGGAGACGGTCACCTGGGTACCGCAGCCCGACGACGCGGGCGCGGCCGTCGTGTGGATGCAGCCGCTGGTCTCGTTGGTCGACGACGAGAAGCCGACCGACCTGCAACGGCTGGCGATGGTCGTCGACTCCGCGAATGGCGTTGGCGCCGCGCTGGATCCGAACGAATTCATGTTCATGAACACCGACACCACGGTGCACCTGCACCGCGCGCCTGTCGGCTCGGAGTTCTGCCTGCGGGCGCGCGGTTCGATCGGTCCCGACGGTCTCGGGTCGACCACCGCCGAACTCTTCGACGAACAGGGCTTCATCGGGACGTCAGCGCAGACGCTGCTGGTGCAGCGACGCTGAGTCGGGATCACTTGCCGACGTCGACCGCCGACGTGGGCGCGTCGAAGAAAACACGCAACGCCGCCACGTCGCCCGTGATGTCGACAAGCGGCGCGACGTCGTCGAGGGCGAGCAGGCCTGCCGCGAGCCCGAGCACAATCTGAGCCTCGGCGGTCAGCACGGCTTCGAGCTGGCGGCCGTCGGGCCAGCCGACGTCGATACCGGACCCGGTCGCGCTCAGTTGGACGGCGACACCGTCCACCACGATTCCCACCGTGGTCGGCCGATCGCCGGGCACACGCGTGGACAACAAGGCCGGCAGCGCCAGGAGCAGTCCGTCGGCGCGGAAGGAATCGCCCTCCGGGCCGCGGATCATCAGCGGCGTCGACCACCGGATCATGGCGTAGATGGGCTCCCGCAGCTGAGCACCCCAGTCGGTGAGGGCGTACGTGATCGCGTTGGCCTCGTCGGACAGGCGCCGTTCCACCACACCGGCGGATTCGAGATCGCGGAGCCGGTCGGTCAGTAGGTTCGTCGCGATCCCCGGCAGCCCCTCCCGCAGCTCACCGAAGCGTGCCGGGCCGATCAGGAGCTGGCGGACGATCAGCAGATTCCACCTGTCACCCACCACATCCAGCGCCCTGGCAAGCCCGCAGTACTGGCCGTAGTCTCGACTCATCATCACCCACTTGCTAATTTAAAGTACAGTTCACTATATCAACCATCTCCAGGGACGGCGGCCATGACCATCGAACAATCACCAACTCGGCCTGCGCGCCGCAAGGCGGGCATCCTGGCCGCCGTCTACGTCGCCGTGCTGGCCATCAACATCGACGTGACGATCGTCAATGTCGCCCTGCCCAGCATCGCGACCCAACTGCACGCCGACACCCGCGGCCTGCAATGGGTCGTCGACGGCTACACCCTGACCTTCGCGGCCCTCGTCTTGGCCGCAGGCAGCCTGTCGGACCGCTACGGCCGCCGCCCGGCGCTTCTCATCGGATTGCTCGGATTCGCCGTCACCAGCGGCATCGGCGCGGCGTCCACCAGCACCGAAGCCCTCGTCGCGGCGCGGTTCGGCATGGGCGTCTTCGCCGCGCTGATCTTCCCCACCACCCTGTCGATCATCACCAACACGTTCGACGACCGCCGCCAACGCGCGGCGGCACTCGGCGGTTGGGGCGCCGTGGTCGGCGTCGGCGTCGCCGCCGGACCGGTCACCGGAGGCCTTCTGCTCGAACACTTTTCGTGGAGCAGCGTCTTCTGGGCGCTCATCCCGCTGGCGCTGCTGGCCGCGGTTCTCGGGTTCTTCCTGGTGCCAGAATCGCGCGACCCGGGTGTGCCGCCGCTCGACATCCGGGGCCTGATCACGTCGACCGCGCTCCTCGGGGTGCTCGTCTACACCATCATCGAAGCCCCGGCACGCGGCTGGCACAGCCCCGCGACGCTGTCCGGATTTGTCGCTGCCGCGGCGCTGACCCTGGCCTTCGTCACGATCGAGCAGGCCGCAGAGCACCCCATGCTCGACGTCAGGCTCTTCACCGACCGCAGGTTCAGCGCCGCCAGTGCGTCGGTGGCCGTCACCTTCTTCGCACTGTCCGGCTTCATCTTCCTGATCACGCAGTACTTCCAGGTGCTGCGCGGATTCAGCCCATTCTCGACCGGCGCCCGCATCCTGCCCGTCGCGGGCTCCATCGCCATCGGCTCCATCGCCGGCGGACTGCTCGCACCGCGTATCGGTACCCGCGTCGTCGTGGTCAGCGGGCTGGCGTCCTTCGGCACCGCGATGGCCTGGATTGCCGGCACCATCGACACCGACACCCCCTACTGGGCCACCATCGTTGCGCAGATGGTGCTCATGGGCCTGGGCATCGGCCTGGTCTCCACTCCCGCAACAGAATCCATCATGCTGGTGCTGCCGCCCGCCCGCGCCGGTATCGGTTCCGCGGTCAACGACGCCACGCGCGAGCTGGGTGCCACACTCGGCGTGGCCATCGTCGGTTCGCTCTTCTCGTCGATCTTCAGCGCCCGTCTCGCCGACAGCGCCTTCGCGGCGACCGGGAGAGCCGAGGAGGCCGGCGACTCCGTGCCGACCGCGTTCGGGATCGTCACCGCACACCCCGAACTCCTTGCCGCCGTGCAACATTCGTTCCTCAGTGGCATCACCGCGGCGTGCGCCGTCGTCGCAGCGCTGTGCTACGCCGCGGCTGCCGCCGGCGTCTTTGCGCTACCCGGACGACGATTTGAGCCTCCGGTCGTCGCGACGAGCACCTCGGATGAGTCGGAGCCACGCGCATCGGTTGCGCAGCAGGTGTAGGTTTCCGGGCCCGACGTTCACGACCCAATTGACCCTCACGCCGCCGTCGGCTCACCCACCCACCCGGGTCTAGCAGTGGCGAAGGTAGTGAGCGTCGAGCCAGTCGGAGAAGCGTGTCGTGCAGATGGTGGCGTTGTCACCTGGTGCGAGGGAGAGATCATCGATCACTGCCCCGAAGTACGGCGCGCGGGCGTCGGTCACGATCCGGCGAGGATCGCCGGCCGCCGCGAGACCCGTGCGGACAAAGTCGTCCATCCCAATCACTTCCGGGCCGACAACCTCCACCACCCCATTGGTGGGGCTGCCAACAGCGGCACCGGCCACGGCGGCCGCCACATCGTCGGCGGCGATTGGGCGAAACGCGGCGTGCGGCAACGTCACAACGTCCCCATCGGTGGCCGAGTCGGCCAGGCCGCCCACGAATTCGTAGAACGGCGTAGCGCGAACGATCGAGTACGGCTGGCCGGAATCCTTGATCCGGTTTTCCTGGGCCCCTTTGGCAGTGTTGTAGCCGCTATCAGGCGTCGTGTGCGCCCCGACGACCGACAGTGCCACGTGGTGTCCTACGCCGGTTGCACGTTCGGCTGCCAGGAGATTCTTGGTCGTTGTGGTGAAGAAGTGCATCACCGCCTCGTCTTCGAACAATGGCGAGTCGGAAACATCGATGACGACATCCGCGCCTGCCAGCGCGTCGGCGAGACCCTCACCGGTGAGTGCGTCGATACCCGACCGGCGGGACGCGGTAACCACATCGTGGCCCTGCGCGGTGAGGATGGTCGATACCTTGGCGCCGATGAGCCCACGGCCGCCGATGACAACAATTTTCATGATGGTCCTTAAGTTCGTAGTTGCAGTTACTTCGTATTGATGAGCGTTACGTTGGGCTGTGACCCGGGTGGGTCGGGTATGGCTGCCATGGTGGTGCCGGCCCCTGGTGGTGCGGCTTGAAAGGACTGGCCGCCCGGCCTGCCTGGACTTCCTCGGGCCGCTGATTGAGATCTGCGAT